>DATMMB010000381.1:0-4257 GCA_035569895.1 Solirubrobacteraceae bacterium
AACGGCCCGGACTACGTAAGCTACGTCGGGCTGCCGGATGAGCTGCTCAAGCTCGCCGCGGAAGCGGACTTCGTGGTCAACTGCACGCCGCTCACGCCGCAGACCACTGGCCTTTTCGACCAGGCATTCTTCAGGACCCTGAAGCCGAGCGCGTATTTTCTCAACGTCGGCCGCGGCAAAAGCGTGGTGACGTCCGACCTGATCGCGGCGCTCAGCGCCGGCAAGCTCGCCGGCGCGGGTCTGGACGTGGTGGACCCGGAGCCGCTGCCCGCCGATAACCCGTTGTGGCGCTTGCCGAACGTCATCATCACGCCGCACATCTCGGCCAACACTTCCGTGTCCGAGCAGCAGCGCATTGCGCTGCTGCGCGAGAACCTGCGTCGCTATACGGCCGGTGAGCCGCTGCTCGCGGTGGTGGACGTCAGTCACGGCTATTGAGAGGCCGGCTGCGGGTCGAAGGCGCTCAGCCCCAGCTAAGCTAACGGCTGATGGTGTTTGCTCGCTTGCTGGCGAGTCACGAATCACCGGGGTCGATATTTTTAGTTATTTGAAAAACTTAACCGTGTAAACGAGTTGTCGGTTGGCGGCCCGGATCGAGTCGCAACCGCGACCGTCTCACCTTCTCTGCGGTGGCTCGCCTTACCCCTGCGCGGCAGCATTTGGCAGTTCCAGCGCAACCCGTGCCGCAAGTTCGGATCGATCTGTTATGTAAGCTAATCCGCGCTTGCCGCATACTTCTGCTACCGTTCAGAAAACGCGTCGGTCCTTAAGAACCAACCGGCAGGACGGGATCATCAATCCCCGAGTCGTCGTCTAAGGACCGCAGGTAGGGATAATAAAATGAAGAACAGACTCCGCGCGATCGCCTCGCTGACACTACCTACTGCCGGTTTGTACAGCACGATGCGGCGCCGATGCGGCTCGGCCACCAGCGGGCGAGCAGCGAAGGCGATCGGATGGATCCCTGAGCGCGCAGCGATGCCCGCGCTGGTCATAATCGCATTGCTGGGCAGCGTGAGCGCCCACGCCCAGTCCGCAATCCTGCAGCGCGGTTACGATGCGGGCGTCACCGGTGCGACGCTCGTGGAGAGCACCCTCAACACCACCAACGTCACGCCCAGCACCTTCGGGCTGGTATTCAAGCTGCCGGTCGACGCTGCGATCTTTGCGCAGCCGCTGTACGTGCCGAACGTTGTGGTCAATCAGGTGAGCCACAACGTGCTGTACGTCGCGACGATGAACGACACGATTTACGCGTTCGATGCCGACGTGGGCGGTGCGCCATTGTGGAGCCTCAATCTGGCAACTTTCGTCGGGGCAACGCCGGTCCCCGTCGGCAATTTCGTGTTCTCGGGCAACCGCAACATCGTCGGTAACGACGGCATTCTGAGCACCCCACTCATCGACCTGCCAACCAACACCATGTATGCCGTGGCCTGCACCCTGGAGGGCGGCACGATGGTGTATCGGCTGCACGCGCTCGACATCCGCACCGGCGTGCCGCGATCGGGGTCGGGCGTAAAGATCTCGGGGAGTTATGGCGGGTCGACCTTCGACGGCCGCTACGTGACACAGCGGGTGTCCCTGGCGCTCACGGGCAGTCAGGTCGTGTTCGGCTTCGCCGCCCTCGAGCTGGAGTACGCCGGCGGCTACACCGGATGGGTGATGGCCTACGACAAGGGCACGCTCGCGCAGACCGGGATCTTCGCGACCGTGACGAGCGGTAATCGGGGCGGTGGTGTGTGGCAGTCCGGACGCCCGCCGGTCATCGACAGTGCGGGATTCGTCTATGTCTTCACCGGCAATGCCTACGGGAACGGGTATGACGGCGTGCAGAATTTCAGCGAGAGCGTGCTCAAGCTCGATCCGACGAAGGGACTGGCGCTCGCCGACTCGTTCACCCCGGGCAACTGGTTATCGCTGGACAACGGGGATCTCGACCTCACGAGCTCCGGTCCGATGCTGATCCCGGGCACGAACGAGATCGCCGGGGGTGGCAAGACCGGCGACTTGTACGTACTCAACACGTCCAACCTCGGCAAGCTCACCGCGAACGACTCCCAGATCCCACAGAAGCTGCACATCTCCACGTCCGAGATCCGCGGCGGCCCAGTGTACTGGCAACGCTCCGCCGCCAACGGCGGCCCGCTGATGTACAACTGGGGCATCAGCGATTCGCTCAAGGCGTGGGCTTTCAACGGCACCACGTTCGCAACCAGCCCCACCGCCCAGGGCAGCGTCACCAATCAGATATTTCCCGGAGGCATCCTCACGCTTTCCGCCAACGGCGAGGCCTCCGGCAGCGGCGTGGTATGGGCGACTACCGCCGGTACCGGGGACGCCGAGAACAATCCACCGGTCCCGGGCGTACTTTACGCTTTCGATGCGGGCAACGTGGCGCACGAGCTGTGGAACTCGACCATGAATGCCAGCCGCGACGGCTTCGGCAATTTTGCGAAGTTCGTGCCGCCGCTGGTCGCGAACGGGAGGGTGTACGTGGCGACCTGGTCCAGCCAGGTCGCTGTCTACGGACTGTTGTCCGGAGGCACGCCGGACTTTCAGATCTCGGTGAGCCCGACGAGTCTCACCCTCGCGCCCGGTAGCTCGACGACCTATACGGTGAATGTCAGCCCGGTGAACGGCTTTGCCTCGGCGGTGACCCTGAGCGTCGCCGGAGCGCCGAGCGGGGTGACGACCAGCTTCACGCCGGGCTCGATCACCGGCTCAGGAAGCGCCACCTTGCATGTCACCGCCAGCGCCAGCGCGCCCACCGGTAACTACCCGTTCACGGTGACCGGGATGAGCGGCGCCACGAGCCATGCGGCGATCGCGTCGCTCATGCTCGTATCGTCGCCGTTTGTAGATTCCCGCGCTGCCGGGGATAACTCGACGCCGAGCATGACCGTAAGCGCCCCGGGCGCCTCAACGACAAGTTCCAACGAGCTGCTCCTGGCCTTCATTGCTGCCGACTATCTCGGCGGTGCGAATACCACCGTTACGGGTGTGAGCGGAGGGGGCCTGACGTGGTCGCTCGTGCAACGCACCAACGCGCAGAGTGGCACGGCGGAGATCTGGCGCGCGTTTGCCCCCACGCCGCTGAGCAACGTGACGATCACCGCCGCCCTCTCGCAGGCCGTGTGCTCCTCGATCTATGTTGCGAGCTTCGCGAACGCCGACTCCGCCATCGGCGGCACGGCGAGCGCTTCGGGCGCCAAGGGTGCGCCCACCGGCTCGCTGGTGAGCACGCGCGCCAATTCCCTGCTCTTCGGCGTAGGCAACGACTTTGATAATGCCATCGGGCGCACCCCGGGATCCGGGCAATCCCTCCTGCACCAGTATTTCCCGCCTACCGGAGATACCTACTGGGTGCAGCAGTTGAATGCGCCATCGGCTGCGGCCGGGGTGACCCTGACCCTCAACGATACGGCGCCCACCACGGACCGTTACAACCTCGCCCTCGTCGAGGTACGGCCGCCGGCAGCTGGCGGCACCTTCTCAATTTCCGGAGCGCTGGGGGCGCTGGGCGCCAGCAGCACCGTGGCCCTCTCCGGAGGCGCGACGGCCACGGTGACCGCCGATTCGTCCGGCAACTACACCTTCAACAATGTGGCCAACGGCTCCTACACCGTCACGCCGAGCAAAGCAGGGGTGTCCTTTACTCCGACGAGTCTGCCCGTCACGGTGAACGGCGGCCCCGTGACCAACGTCAACTTCACCGCGAGCAGCAACACCTACTCCATTTCCGGAGCGCTGGGGGCGCTGGGCGCCAACAGCACCGTGGCCCTCTCCGGAGGCGCGACGGCGACCGTGACCGCCGATTCGTCCGGCAACTACACCTTCAACAATGTTTCCAACGGCTCCTACTCCGTTACGCCGAGCAAAGCAGGGGTGTCCTTTACCCCGACGAGTCTGCCCGTCACGGTGAACGGCGGCCCCGTGACCAACGTCAACTTCACCGCGACCAGCAACACCTACTCCATTTCCGGAGCGCTGGGGGTGCTGGGCGCCAGCAGCACCGTGGCCCTCTCCGGAGGCGCGACGGCGACCGTGACCGCCGATACGTCCGGCAACTTCACCTTCAACAATGTCTCCAACGGCTCCTACACCGTTACGCCGAGCAAAGCGGGCGTGACGTTTACCCCGCTCAGTCAGGCCGTCGTGGTGAACGGCGGCCCCGTGACCAACGTCAACTTCACCGCGACCGCGGTCACCACGAGCGTGGCCGAGGATGCGGCGGTGTTCAAGGACAACGGCACG
>DATMMB010000382.1:0-6005 GCA_035569895.1 Solirubrobacteraceae bacterium
GAGCTCTTGGGGGAGTGGGGGATCGCCCGCGCGCTCGCCTCCGAGGCAGCCTTGAACGCGCGCGTCGGCTCCGTGTTCGCCGACCACGACGCGCTGCTGCTGCCCGCCACCGCCCGTCCGGCGCTGCGCGTCGGCGAATACGAGGGGCACGGGATGGTGTGGACGATGGCCGGCTGCACGCGCGTGATCTCCTTCCTCGGCACCTGGAACGCCACCGGCCAGCCGGCGGTCTCGATCCCCGCGGGCTTCACCGACGACGCCGACCATCTCCCACTGGCCGTGCAGCTGGTCGGCCGCCCCGACGACGAGGCGACCCTGCTCGCGCTCGCCGGCCAGGTCGAATCCGAGCGCCCCTGGGCCCAGCATCGGCCGCCCGGCTTCTCGTGAGCGACTGCGAGTCGCGCGCCGCGCGCACGCCGCCCGCCGGCGCGCGCGGCTCCGAGACAGGCCGCTCGGACCCGCCTGCCGCGGATGCCTCCGGGGCGCACGCGCTGCTGGCGGTGGCAACCGAGGCGGCCACCGGCGCCGGCGCGCTGCTCCTCGAGCGTGCCCACCACGGGGCCGAGCGGCACGTGAGCAGCAAGAGCACGCCCACTGACCTCGTCAGCGAGGCCGATCTCGCCTCCGAGCGGGCGATTCGCGAGCTGCTCGCGCGGCGGCGGCCCGACGACGGGTTCGTAGGGGAGGAGGGCGACCACGTAGAGGGCACCAACGGGCTCAGCTGGGTGGTGGACCCGCTCGACGGCACCGTCAACTTCCTCTTCGGCATCCCCCAGTGGTGTGTCAGCGTGGCGGTGCGCGACGCGCGCGGGACGGTCGCGGGCGCGATCTACGACCCCAACCGCGACGAGCTGTTCAGCGCCGCCCGCGGTGCCCCCGCCGCGCTGAGCACCCCGCGGGGGACGATCGCACTGGGGGCGTCCTGCGCGGTGGGCGGGCGGGCGATCGACGGGGAGGACGCTGGTGCGGTTGGGGCGCACACGGTCGCTGGCGCCGGCGCCAGCGCCACGCGCCCGTGGGCCGGCGACCTCGCCATGGCGATGATCGCCACCGGCCTCGCCTACGACGCCCGGGTGCGTATCGCGCAGGGTCGCGTGCTCGCCGGGCTGGTCGGCCGCGTGCGCGACATCCGCCGCTTCGGCTCCGCCGCGCTCGACCTCGCCTGGACCGCGGCTGGCCGCTACGACGCCTACTTCGAGCGCTCCGTCAAGCAGTGGGACATCGCCGCCGGCGTGCTGATCTGCGAAAGTGCGGGCCTGCGTGTGCTCGAGCTGCCCGAGCGCGAGGATCTTCCCTGGGGCATCCTCGTCGCCCGGCTGGCCTTGTGCGAGGAGCTTTTGGCGCTGGTGGGGTAGAACCCGGCCACAACGTGTCGATCCGTGGTCGGCGAGAGCAGGAATGGCATGCAGACCACGATCTCGTCCTGATCCATCCATTCGGCGACCTCTTGGGGGCCCTGATTGTGTCCCGCGACTGTCGGTCCGCGGCGCTGCTCCAGCGCGCCGCGGTGGGCGCGGCTCACTTGGCAGCCGCGCTTGAACCGCAGCGAATACGCTGCATGACTGATGGTGTCCACCGAGATCGAACGGGGAGCTGCGATGGACTTTGAGACGATCGGCTATGAGCTGGCCGAGAACGTATTGACGATCACGCTCAACCGCCCCGAGCGCCTGAACGCGTTCACTGAAGCGATGGGCGCCGAGCTGATCGAGGCGTTCGAGCACGCCGACCGCGACGACGAGGTGCGCGCGATCATCCTCACCGGCACCGGCCGCGGCTTCTGCGCCGGCATGGACCTGCAGGCGGGCGGGAGCACGTTCGACTACGGCGAGCACGCCGACGGCGAGATCCCTCGCGACGGCGGCGGCCGGGTGGTGCTGCGGATCCACGAGTGCACCAAGCCGGTGATCGCCGCGATTAACGGTCCCGCAGTAGGGGTGGGGATCACGATGACGCTGCCGATGGACATCCGCTTGGCGGCGGACAGCGCCCGCATCGGCTTTGTCTTCACGCGCCGCGGGATCGTGCCCGAGGCGTGCTCCAGCTGGTTCCTGCCGCGCATCGTCGGGATCAGCCAGGCGATGGAGTGGGTTGCGACCGGTCGGGTGTTCACCGCGCAGGAGGCGCTCGCCGGTGGGCTGGTACGCAGCGTGCACCCCGACGGCGAGCTGCTCCATGCGGCGCGGGAGCTGGCGCAGGAGATCGCGCGGAACGCGGCGCCGGTGTCGGTGGCGCTCGCGCGGCGGTTGCTGTGGAGCGGGCTCAGCGAGGCCCACCCGATGGAGGCGCACCGCGCCGACTCGCGCGCGATGTGCTCGCGTGGGCGTTCCGATGATGCGCGCGAGGGCATCGCCTCGTTTCTGGAGAAGCGCCCGCCGCGCTTTGCCGACCGCGTGAGCGACGGGCTGCCGGAGATCTTCCCCGGGCGCGAGGAGCCGCGGTGGGAGTGAGCGTGGCGGTATGACCGACGGCGAGCGCACCTCGGTGACGCTGCGCGATGAGCCGGCGCGGCTGCAGGCGACGTTCCTGCCCGGCGCGGGGATGCTGTGCTGTTCGCTGCGCCACCGTGGCGAGGAGCTGCTCGCGCAGAACCGCGGTGTGGAGGCGTATGTGGCGCGCGGCAAGACGATGGGCATACCGTTGCTGTATCCATGGGCCAACCGGCTGGCGGGCTTCGACTACACGGTCGCCGGCCGCGGCGTGACGGTGCCGCGCGATCCCGCGCGCATCGCGCTCGACGACAACGGCCTGCCGATCCACGGGGTGATCGGGGGGAGGATTGCGTGGGAGCTCCTCCACGCTGGCGGCGCTTCGCTCACCGCGCGACTGCGCTGGGAGGAGTCGCATGCCGACCTGTTCGATGTGTTCCCGTTTCGCCACGACCTCAGCTACGAGGCGCGCCTGGGAGGCGGTGGACTGGAGATCGAGGTGACGGTGCACGCATGTGGCGAGGACGCGGTGCCGGTGGCATTCGGCTTTCACCCCTACCTCGCGCCGCCCGGCGCCCCGCGCGAGCGCTGGCGCGTGACGCTGCCGCCGATGCGCAGCCTGCGGCTCGACGAGCGCCAGATCCCGCTCGCGCCCGGCGAGCAGCTGCCGGCGGAGGACTTCGAGCTCGCCGAGCGCCAGTTCGACGACGGCTTCGACTCGCTCACCGAGCCCGCCCGCTTCGCCGTGCAGGCCGGCGAGCGGCGAATTGCGCTCCACTTCCTCGCCGGCTATCCATGCGCGCAGGTGTACACGCCGCCCGGCGGCGCCTTCATCTGCTTCGAGCCGATGACCGCCCCCGCCAATGCGCTGCGCAGCGGCGATGGTCTGCGGGTGTTGCGCCCGGGTGAGCGCACGCGCACGGTGTTCGTGCTGCGCTGCGAGTGAAATGCCCAGGTGGACGGTTAGCGTGGGCGGCGGTCCGCGCCGGCGTGCAGAGACGGCATACATTGACTTGCGGTGCCTCCCCTCTCCGCCACGCAAACCAAGCAGCTGACGCTCGCGGCGTGCATCATCGGCTCGGGCGTCGCGGTGCTGGACGGCAGCGTCGTGAACGTGGCACTGCCGACGATCCAGCGCGACCTCGGGGGCGGGCTGGCGGGGCAGCAGTGGGTCAGCAACGCCTACCTGCTGACGCTCTCCTCGCTGATCCTGGTCGGCGGCTCGCTCGGCGATCTGTACGGCGAGCGGCGCATCTTCGCGCTGGGAGTCGGCGGGTTCGGGGCGGCGTCGCTGCTGTGCGCGCTCGCCCCCACGATCGGGCTGCTGATCGCGTTCCGCGCGCTGGAGGGCGTGGCGGGGGCGCTTTTGATCCCGAGCTCGCTCGCGGTCATCGTCGCGACCTTCTCGGAGTCAGAGCGCGGCGGGGCGATCGGCACGTGGACCGCGTTCGGCGCGGTTGCCGCGGCGGCGGGCCCGCTCGGCGGCGGCGTGCTGCTGGCGGTGGGGTCGTGGCGGTGGATCTTCCTGATCAACCTCCCACTGGTGGTGGTGTGCATCGCGCTGATCCTCGCGGCGGTGCCGCGCGCGGCACCGCGCGAAGCCGGCCACGCGATCGACCTCACCGGCGCGCTGCTGTGCGCGCTTGGCCTCGGCGGGCCGGTGTTCGCGCTGATCGAGCAGCCGCGCCTCGGCTGGGGCAGCCCCGCGGTGCTGGTGCCGCTGATCGCCGGCGTGGCGCTGTTCGCCGCGTTCCTCGTGTACGAGTGGCGCGCCGGGCGCTCGGCGGACGGGCACCCGATGCTCCCGCTGACGCTGTTCGCGCGGCGCAACTTCGCGGTGGGCAACGTCGAGACGTTCGCGATGTACGGCGGCTTGGCGGTGCTGTTCTTCCTGCTCGTGCTCTTCTTGCAGCAGGTGGCCGGCTACTCGCCGCTGCGCAGCGGCCTCGCGACGCTGCCGGTGACGATCGTGATGCTCGCGCTCTCGCGCCGCTTTGGAGCGCTCGCCGATCGCTACGGGCCGCGCCTGTTCATGGGCGGCGGGCCGCTGCTCGCCGGCTGCGGCCTGCTGCTGTTGCTGCGAGTGGGCATCCACGTCGACTATCTCACGGAGGTGCTGCCGGCGCTGCTCGTGTTCGCGCTCGGCCTGTCGATCACCGTGGCGCCGCTGACGGCCGCAGTGCTGGCGGGCGTGGAAGAGCGCCACGCGGGGATCGCCTCGGGCGTCAACAACGCGCTCGCGCGCGTCGCCGGCCTGATCGCGATCGCCGCGCTCGGCGCGGTGGTGGCCGTGCACTTCTCCGCGGTCCTTGACCAGCACCTCGCCGGCGTACGGCTGTCGGCGCCCGCGCGGGCTGCGGTGGCGGAAGCGCAGCGACTCGCGCTCGGACACCCCGCGGTGGCGGGCCTGCCGGCCCGGGAGGCGCACGCGGTCACCGCCGCGGCCGACGCCGCGTCGCTGGCGAGCTTTCACCTCGGCATCGCGATCGCCGGTGGGCTGGTGTTGCTCGGCGGCGCGATTGGCGCGGTGGGCATCCGCAACCCGCGCCGCGCGGTGAGCGCGCGGGAGTGCGCGGGCGGCCAGCTGGTTGGCGTCGCCTCCGCGGCCGGTGTCCGCGAGCAATCGCCTGCGTGACGCCTGCCCCGCGGGGCCCACCCAGTGTGCCGGCCTGGTGAACGGCGAAGGGATCAAGAGCTTCGGCGGCACCTAATGAGCGCCTCCTGACGATCCAACACACGGCCAGTGGCGGTGGCGGCCATTCCAGCTGGGTGGCCACCGCCGTCGATACCTGCGTGTGAACGGCGCTTTCTCCTGCCATCGGTTGGCATTGGCGATGCTCGTAGGGTGCCTGGTAGCGGTGCCCGCCGCGCCCGCCGCGCCCGCCACGGCTGCGCCGGCCAGAAAGCCGACGGCCGCCAACTGGGACAGCTCCGAACAGAGCCTGGTGGTGCGCGACGCGGCGATGAGCGAGGCGGCCGGCAACTTCGACGGCGCCGCGCCGCTGAGCGCCGCTGACGAGCGCGCGGCGCTGGCGGCGATCGCCGCGCGCCAGGGCGTTGCGCCGATCTCCTTTGACGCCGGCGCGCCGCTCACAGTGGTGCGCTTCGACGCCCTCCTGGTCGACCAGCTGGGGCTCGGCGAAGTCGCCCAGCACGTGCAACAGGTCGCCGCCGCCGCCGGTCTCTCGCCACCCGGCTACTTCGGCAGCGAGGCGGTGGCGCGTTACCTGGAATTGCGCTACGAGCATCCGGTGGGCTCGCAGGCGCTCGACCTCTATCCGTGGCAGCCGATCACGCGCGCCGAAGCCGCCCACTCGTTCGCGGTGGCGCTGGGGCTCGTCGGCAACGCGAACCCCGAAGCCGCCGCCGAAGACGCATCTCCGAGCGAAGGCGAACCGAAGTCGCCTGCGCCGGCGGAAGGGCGGGCCCCGGCGGAAGGGCGGGAATCACAGGAAGCGCAAGAATCACAGGAAGGGCAGGTGTCGCAGGAAGGGCAGGCGCCATCGGAGGGGCAGGTGCCGCCGCGAAGGCGGGCGCCGCGGGAAAGCTGGGCGCTGGCCAACGCCCGTCAAACGC
>DATMMB010000383.1:0-3538 GCA_035569895.1 Solirubrobacteraceae bacterium
GCAACCAGGTGCGGATCTACGGCCGGCGGGTGGGGATCGTGGAAAAGCTCGAACCCCACGAAAACCCCGCTACCGGCAAGCTCACCGCGATCGTCTATCTGAAGCTCGAAAAGCACGCCGGTCCGCTCCCGGCCAACACAACGATGGAGGTCGAATCGGTCTCCACGATCGGCCTCAAGTACCTCGAACTGAAGCGCGGTCACGCGCGGCGCACGATTCCCACGGGCGGCACGCTCCCGGTATCGCAGGCGCGCGAACCGGTGGTGATCCAGGACTTCTTCAACATGTTCAACAAGCAGACGCGGATCGCGATCCAGCAGAACACCAACACTTTCGGCGACGGCCTCGCCGGCCGTGGGCTCGGCCTCAACAACACGATCCACGAACTGCGCCCGCTCGTGAACGGCGCCGTGCCGGTGCTGCACAACCTCGCGGCGCCGCAAACCGGCTGGGGACAGCTGTGGCGGGCGCTCGACAAAGCTGCCATCCAGGTGGCGCCGGTGGCCGAGACGCAGGCGACGCTGTTCCGCGAGCTCGCCACGTTCTTCCGGACGTGGGCCGGCGCCGCGCCCTCGCTGGAACGGACGATCGCAGGGGGCCCGGTGGCGCTGCGCCAGGCGATCCACTCGCTGCCCTTCGAGGAACCCGTGATTGCGCAGACGACCGAGTTCTTCCGCCTGCTGCGGCCCAGCGCGGCGCTGCTGAAGACGGTTGCCGGGCCGCTCGGCCATGCCCTCGCGGTCGGCGCCGTCAACCTGCGCGCCGGCGCGGCGCTGAACGCGCAGCTGGCGAGTGCGCTGCAGGCACTCGAACTCTTCTCCACCAACCCGGTCGTGCTGCTGGGGCTCGAAGAATTCACCCGCACCGCACAGCTCGGCACGCCGCTGCTCGAAGGGATCGCGCCGGCGCAAACCAACTGCAACTACATCACCACGACGTTCCGCAACCTCGCCAACCTGCTCGCCGAGAGCGTCGGCAATGGCACGGTGACGCGCGTGACGCCGATCCTCAGCCCCACCGGCCCCAACAACGAGGGCCTGCCGGCCTCGGTGCCGGCGAACGGGGGCTCGGAAGATGTCAACGCCAACACTCACCAGGTGATCCCCGACAACTACCTGCACTACAACCCCTATCCGTACGTCGGCGGGCCCGGCCAGCCGAAGGAGTGCGAAGCGGGCAACATGCAGTACGCGGCGGGCCGCAGCGTGATCGGTCACACCACGACACTCGGCAGCGAATACGAAAAAACCAAACGCAGCGAAAACCTCTTCGGCGAAACCTACCCCGCCTCGCAGCTAAAGGAATTCCCCAAGGAAGCGACGAGCAAGGGCGGCAAACAATGAGTGGGCGCGCGCGCACAGGGCAGGGGCCGGGAGCGGTGAGCCGCTACGAGCGCACCGGGAGGCGAGCATGAGCGGCGCACGCTGGTGGCGGCGCCGCGACACGGCTGTGTCGGAGCTGCAGAAGCGCACCAACCCGGTGCGCACCGGGATCGTCTTCCTGATCGTGCTGTTGGTCGTCGTGTACTTCGGCTTCGCCAAGCACATCCCGTTCAAACATGGCTACCGGCTCAACGCGGTGTTCAGCTCGGCCGTCAACGTCCGTCCCAAGTCCCCCGTGCGGATCGCCGGGGTGAACGTCGGCGCCGTCACCTCGGCGCGCCTGGAGGGCAGCCACGTGGCGCTCGTAACGATGGAAATCGAAGGCAAGGGCCTGCCCATCCACTCCGACGCTACGCTCAAGATCCGCCCAAAGATATTCCTGGAAGGCAACTGGTTCGTCGAACTGCAGCCCGGCAGCCCCTCGGCGCCGGCGCTGCCGTCGGGCTCGACGCTGCCGGTGACGCAAACCTCCGACCCCGTGCAGCTCGACCAGGTGCTCGACGCGCTAAACACCGACACGCGCGCCAACCTGCAGACGTTCCTCGTCGAATACGGCGCCGCGCTCACCGCCAAGCCAACGCCCGCAGAGGACGCCGAACAGTCACCCGAAGTGCAGGGTCTGAACGGCGCGCAGGCGCTCAACAAGGCCTACCGGCTCGGCCCCGAAGCGCTGCGCGACAACGCGATCATCAGTCAGGCGCTGGCGGGCACCGAAACCAACGACCTTTACAAGTTGTTCGCAAGCATCGAAAGAGTCAGCGCCGAGCTCGACGTGCACGAGCAGGCGCTCGGCGAACTCGTCGGTCACTTCGACACCTTCCTGCACTCGATCGCCGCACAGGCGCCAAGCGTGCGCGCGGCGGTCCGCGAACTGCCGGCGGCGCTGCACGGCACCGAACGGGGCTTCGCCGAACTGCAGAACGCGGCGCCCTCGATCAGGACGTTCGCGCTCGATCTCGTGCCCGGCGTCGAACAGATCCCGCCGACGAGCGCCGCCGCGTTCCCCTGGATCGAACAGCTGCGGGCGGCGCTGAAGCCGAGCGAGCTCGGCGGGGTCGCCGCCGCGCTGCGCACCGGCGCCCCCGAGGTCGCCGCGCTCACCGCCGGGCAGGTCGCCTTCCAGCCGCAGTTCGACGACTTCAATCAGTGTCTGAGCAAGGTGTTCTACCCGGCGATCAAAACGCCGCTGCAGGACGGGACCAACACCTCCGGCGTGGAAGCGTACAAGGAGTTCTGGTACTCGATGGCCGGCGTGGCGGGCATCAGTCAGAACTTCGACGGCAACGGCGCCGCCGGGCGCTTCATCACCGGTGGCGCCGGCTCGACGATCCTCTCGCCGCCGGCGACGGTCGTGAAGCCCAACCCGCCAAGCGGCGGCAGCACGCTGATCGCGCAGGCGCGCTTGGCGCCCGAAGGCACCAGCCCGCGCTTCTCCGGCGTCGAGCCGCCATACAAGCCGCTCGTGCCCTGCTACACACAGAAGCCGCCGGAAGTGAACGGACGACTGGCACACGGACCCGCGGATGGCGGTGGGTGATGGCGGCTGAGACGAACGGAGCGCCGGTGCGCGACTCCCACGAGGGCGGGCGCGGGATCCGCGACCAGATCGAGCGTTACCGCACGGCGTTCATCGCGGTCGTGACGATGATCCTGATCGCGGCCGGCAGCGCCGGCTACATCCTCGCGCACGAGCGGCTCTCGGTGCCGGCGTGGGTGCCGATCATCGGCCGCGAATCGTTCGTGCTGAAGGGCGAATTCTCGACCGCCCAGGCGGTCACGCCCGGACAGGGCCAGTCGGTCACGATCGCCGGTGCGAAGATCGGCGAAATCGCGAGCGTCGAACTGGACAGCGGGCGGGCGCTCGTCAGCATGAACCTGACGCCCAAGTACGCCCACTACATCTATCGCGACGCGACCGCGCTGCTGCGGCCGAAGACCGGGCTGAAGGACGAGACTGTCGAGATCTCGCCCGGCAACCCCGCCTCGGGTCAGGTTCCCCGCGGATACATGATCCCCCTCACGCAGACCTCGCCCGACGGCAACCTCGAAGAATTCCTCGATGCGCTCGATACCGAAACGCGCGTCTACCTGCAGGAGCTGCTCGCCGGCGCCGGCGAAGGGCTGAACGGCAACGGCGCCAACCTCTCGGCGACCTG
>DATMMB010000384.1:0-5259 GCA_035569895.1 Solirubrobacteraceae bacterium
GGAACTCGGGCGTGTGCACGCCGACGATCTCGAAACCGTAGCGGCGGTACTTGGCGTACCAGGCGTTGAGGTAGGGAAGCGTGCGGATGCAGTTGATGCAGGTGTACGTCCAGAAATCGACTAGCACCACACGACCGCGGAGGCTGTGCAGCGGCACCGGCTGCCCGCCGGGGGTGTTAAACCACTTCTCGGTGTCGGCGAATTCCGGCGCGGTGCCGAGCACCGGCAGCCGCAGTCCCGCGTCGGCCTGGCGCAGACCCCCGGCCTGGCGCGCCCTGTGGCCGCGCAGCGCGGCGAGCTCAACGGTCGCAGCGTGGCTGGTCTCGAGGCCTTTGGTGGGGTCGGTGAGGAACGCAGGGAGGTCGCTGGCGATCGCTGTCTCAAAGCGCGTGTCGTAGTTGCGCAGCATCGCGAACGCCACCAGCACCATCACGGCGCCCATCGCCATCTGAAAGCGCGGGGAGCGGCGTGCGAGCGGCGCGGTGAGCCGCCGCCCGCCGAGCATCAGCGCGTACAGCACCACGGCCGACCCGATCCCGTACGCGAGCGCCACCGTCAGGCGCCCGGCGGTGAACGACTGCGACGCCGAGGCGGTGATCACGCCGGCGAGGATCGGGCCGGCGCACGGCGCGTACACGAAGCCGAGCCCGCCGCCGACGACCATCCCCGACCAGAAGCCCTCGCGCGGGCGCGCCTGCCCCTCCCCCATGCCACCCGCGCCCCTCGCCGCGCCGGGCACGCCGCCGCTCGGGCCGAGGCGGCTGAGCCACGCCTCCAGCCGGTCGGCGAGCGGCGGCACGAGCAGGCAGACGCCGAACGCGACCAGCGCGACGATCGCGAGCGTGCGCAGCAGCCCGTCGGGGAGGCCGAACGCGGAGATCACGTATACGAGCGCGACCGTGGCGAACGTGAAGGAGAGCGCCAGCCCCGTGACCACGCCCAGCGGCCGGCGCCGGCCACCCGTCACGCCCGCGGAGAGCGCGACCGGCAGCACCGGCAGCACGCACGGCGAGACGGCGGTGGCGGCGCCGGCGACGAACGCGAACACGATTAGCACGAGCATCGCGACTCATTGTGGCGGGGATTTCTTTCCGATCCCTTACATGCCTCGCGCTGTCCCGACCGCGAGTCTCCGGTTGGCGGCACCCGCCGCTCCGGCCTGGCCCCGCGCCACGCCACCCCGGGCCACCACCGCATGGAGCCGTAAGAAAGCCGTAATCGATTCGCGCTTCACTGCCCGTGGTTGGACGGTCCGACCGACATTCGCCACGACACTGGAGGAGCAATGAGCACCACCACCATCACCACGCGCCGCCTCGCCACGCTCGCCACCGCGCTGACGATCCTCGCCGGCACGGCGACGGCCGCCCCCATCGCCTACGGTCACTCCGCGATGAAGCATCATCCCTCGATGAAGCACCACCCCTCGATGAAGCACCACCACGGGATGAAACACAGCAAATAAAACGCCACACAACTTCACGAAATGAAGTGGTTAGGGCCGAAAAAGTAACGATCGCCCCCGCCCACCCGGCGGCCGTGGGCGGGGCGCCAACAACTGACGGGGGTCATCATGCAGTGCGTGGCACCCTCCGGTGGCGATCGCGCCGACACGGCCGCCCCCCCGCGACATCCGATCCTGCGGGTGCTCGATCGGCTGCTGCCCGGCGCCAACCCCGCGGGCACGGTGTATGGGACGATCACGGTCGGCGCGCTGCTGGCGGCGGAGAGCAGCCTGCGCGACACCTATCCGGAGACCATCGGCGCGATCGTGGTGGCACTGCTGGTGTATTGGCTGGCGCACTCCTACGCGGAACTGCTCGGCACCCGGATCGCCGCCGGCGAGCGACTCACCGCGGCCGGGCTCGTGCAGGCGCTGGTGCGCGACTGGGCGATCGTGCGCGGCGCGGGCGCGCCGCTGCTGGCGCTGCTGATCGCGTGGGCGGCGGGCGCCGGCCAGGAAACGGGGGTCACCGTGGCGCTGTGGACGTGCGTGGTGAGCCTCGTCGCCTTCGAGCTGCTGGCAGGCGTCCGCGCGCGCACGCGCCCGGCGGAGCTGGCGCTCGATCTATGCGTCGGCGCCGCGATGGGCTTCGGCGTGATCCTGCTGCGGGTGATCCTGCATTAGTTGTTCGCGGTGACACCGCCGGGCGCCACGACCGCCGCTGCGGCTACGGGCCGCCGCGACCGCTGCTGCGGCTACGCTGAGGCGCGATGGTCGAGAAGCCCTCGATCCTGATCGCCTACGACGGCTCGCCCGCGGCGCGCGCGGCGGTGAGCGCGGCGGGAACGCTGTTCGCGCCCGGCGACGCGATCGTGCTCACCGTGTGGGAGCCGGGGCTGGCGGAGATGATGCTCGTGCCCGACGCCACCGGGATGGGCAGCACGATGCTGCCGTTCGACCCCTCGGTGAGCCGCGAAGTGGAGGCCGCCAACGAGGAGCACGCCAAGCGCGTCGCCGAGGAGGGCGCGCGGCTGGCCGGCGAGGCGGGACTCGACGCGGAGGCGGTGGCGGTCGAAGATCTCACCGACCCGGCCGGCGCGATAGTGGCGGCGGCCGACGAACGCGGAGTGCGCGCGATCGTGGTCGGCTCACGCGGACTCGGCGCGCTGAAGTCGAAACTGCTCGGCAGCACCTCCAAAGAGATTCTCGGGCGCTCGTCACAACCGGTGGTCGTCGTGCGTCATACCGACGATCAATGAAGTCGTAGACATCCGGTGGCTCGTATCACGAGCCACTTCCGCTGACGCCAACGATCCGCCAAGCCCGGCCGCAACGACTCCGACGGGCGCGCGTCGCTATGCTCAAATGCGCTCTTTATTGCTTGGAAAACGGGGGATGGCGGGACCTTGACGGGACCCGTCGGCATTGCATAAAGTAGGGCTGTAGACAAAAAATTGCTGACCTGGAATGTCTCGTCTACAGAATGCCTTGACAATCTGATTTTCAGGGGGATGCGGGGAGGTCGAATGTCTGATTTGAGAGAAGCGGGCGCACGCAAGGACACCAAGCGCGGCTCGCACACCGCCACCGCCGAGAAGATCATGCCGATCTACGCCCGCCTGCCGCGCGGGCCCCACCCGCTCGATGCGCCGGGCGTGGCGCACAACCAACGCATCCGCATCCATGGGGGCATGATCGAGGCAGTCGCCACGCGCGGCTACCCGCAGACGAGCGTCAAGCTCGTGGTCGGGCTGGCGGGGGTGTCGCGCAGATCGTTCTACGAGCAGTTTTCGAGCAAGGAGGCGTGCTTCACAGCCACGTTCGATCTGATCCTCGCGCGGGCGCTGCGGCGGCTCACCCGCACATATCGCGCCGCCGCGGGCGACCCGCCGGAGCGGCTGCGCGCGGCGTTTCGAGCGTGGGTCGCCGAACTTGAACAGAACCCGAAGGCGCTGCGACTCGTGCTCGTCGAGGCCGAGACGGCGGGGCCGGAGGGGATGTGGCGACTGCAGCGCGCGGCGGCAGCGTTTGAGGAGCCGTTGGCGAGCGCCCTCGCA
Source organism: Solirubrobacteraceae bacterium (assembly GCA_035569895.1). GTDB lineage: Bacteria > Actinomycetota > Thermoleophilia > Solirubrobacterales > Solirubrobacteraceae > Palsa-744. The sequence goes on from DATMMB010000384.1 coordinate 3,502, forward strand.
CGCCGCCCACCCGCGGGCGGCGCGAAGCGCGGCGGCACCCCCGCCGAGCCGCTGCCGCCGCCGGTGGTGCGAGCAATCGTCGGCGGGCTGCGCCGCGCCACGGAGTTGCGACTGCTCGACGACGACACCGCGGAGCTGGGTGCGCTGGCGGGCGAGATGCTGAAGTGGACGCTCCTGTTCGACGCGCCCGCGGCGGCGCGGCTGCGGGCGAGGGCATGCGCGCACCGGCCGTTCCCGGATAGCCCGGCGCTCGAGTGCGGCGCGTGCGGCGGCGATAGCCGGCGGGCGCGGCTGTTGCGCAGCGCGATCGAGGTGGGGTTGCGCGAGCCAAAGTTCGAGAGCCTCAGCTCGCCGCTGATCGCCGACGGCGCCGGTCTGCCGTTCGAGGCGGTGACGGAGCTGTTCGCCGACCCGGTGTCGTGCTACATGCAGGCTTTGCAGGCGCTCGGCGACGAGCTGCTGCAGGCGGTGGCAAGCCGGGAGCTCGTGTCCGAGCGATGGCCGGCGGCCGTGTGCGACGCGGTTGAACGGCTGCTCTGCCATCTGGCGAGCAGCCCCGCGCGTCTGCTGACGCTTGCCGTGAGAGCGCCGGCGGCGGGGCCGGAGGCGATCGCGAGCCTGCGCGAGCTCAGCTATGAGCTGGCGACGATGCTCACCGAGGGGGCGCCCGCGCGGGCGCGCAGCCGGATCGCGGTCGAGGCGATCGCGGGCGGCGTCTGGCAGATCATCTGCTGCGAGGCGCTCGCCGGCAGAGGCCACATGCTGCCCGCGCTCGCCGAGCACGTCTCCTACGTGGTGCTCGCCCCCTACATCGGCCCCGACGCGGCGCTCGCGGCGATCGTGCGCTCGCGAGAGGCGGCGGGGCGCACTACCGGCGCCTGGCCGAGCGCCGCGTGAGGAAGTACGAAAGCGCGGCGCCCACCAGCCCGGACAGCACGATCACCACGATCAGCGGCACGTGAGTTTTGCCGAAGATCCAGCTCACCTCGACTTCTTCGAGGTTGAGCAGGGCGAACGCGGTGATGAACACCGCGAGCACCACGATCGCGCCGGTGCGGGCGAGTTCGCGGTTGCTTTGCTTTTGCTTCTGTGGGGTGCCGTCGGCGGACATGGCCCGATCCAATGGTAGTGCCCGGCCGCGCTACCCCGCGGCCAGCTCCGACTTCACCCACGCGCAGCCGCTGGAGAGATCCTCCACGCCGAGCGCGGCGGCGACGTTGAGCGCCATGCCGTGCCTGAAGAAGTCGTCGATCCTTTCGTCCTCGGCGCCCGACAGGCGCTGTGCGAGGCCCACCAGCTCGGCGTAGCGGCGGCGCACGCGCGCGCGCACCACCTCGTCGTCGCAGGCAGCGTAGGACTGGTGCTGGAGCATCAGGTAGTCGCGGTCGCTGGCGAGCAGCTCCACATACGCCTTCCCCATCGCCTCCAGCGCATCCTCGCAGTCGGCCGGCGCGCGCCCCTCGCGGAAGTCGGCGGCGGCGCGCTCGAAGGCAGCGGCGATCCGCTCGAAGCTGCGCTCCAGCGCGGCGAGGAACAGCTCGCGCTTGTTGCCGAACAGCGTGAACACGTACGGCTGCGCCACGCCGACGCGGCGCGCGATCCGCTCCACCGGTGTGCCGTGCAGGCCGCCGTGGGCGAACTCGTGCACGGCGGCCGTGATCAGCTCCTCGCGGCGCTCGGCGGCGGGCACGCGGGTGCGGGCGGGCTCGGCGCTCAAGCGGCACCTCCTGGAGCGGGCGGGCCCTCGACGGTGCGTAC
>DATMMB010000385.1:0-4813 GCA_035569895.1 Solirubrobacteraceae bacterium
CAGGCGCTTGAAATGGGGCTTGTCAACACGGTGGTGCCGCTGGAGCGCTTGGAGGAGGAGACGGTGGCGTGGTGCCGGGAGATGCTCGCCCTCTCCCCGTTCGCGCTGCGTCTCCTGAAGGCATCGTTCAACGCTGCCGAAGACGGCCTCGCCGGCGTGCAGCAGCTCGCGCACGACGCCAACCTGCTCTTCTACGGCAGCGAGGAGGCGCAGGAGGGCCGTGACGCCTACCGCGAGAAGCGCACCCCCGACTTCTCGCGCTTTCCGCGGAGGGCGTGATGTTGCGCCTGGAGCCCGCGAGCCGGTTGGCGTCCGACAAGTTGCACACAACACGGCTCCCCAACCACGCCACCCAACCATTTGTGAAGCAGACCCTGTGATCCCCGCCTCCTCGCCGATGACCTCGATCGACGATCGCCCGCCGCCGGCACCGCACCCACCCAGCGCGGTGCGCATCTGGGTGATGGCGGCGCGCATCCGCACGCTGCCGGCGGCGATCGCCCCGGTGCTGGTCGGCACCTCGCTGGCGCTCGGCGACGGCGACTTCAAGGCGCTCGCGTTCGCCGCGGCGCTGTTGGGCGCGATGTTCATCCAGGTGGGCACCAATTTGTCAAACGACTACTCCGACGCGCGCCGCGGCGCCGACACCGAGGATCGCCTCGGGCCGGTGCGCGTCACCGCCGGCGGCCTCGTGCCGCCAAAACAGGTGCTGATCGCCACCTACGTCACGTTCGGCCTGTCGGTGGTGTGCGGCGCCTACCTGATCTCGGTCGCCGGCTGGGGCCTTTTGGCGGTGGGCGCCGCCTCGATCCTCGCCGGCGTGCTCTACACCGGCGGCCCCCGCCCGTACGGGTACGAAGGGCTGGGTGAGCTGTTCGTGTTTCTCTTTTTCGGGATCGTCGCCGTCGCCGGCTCCTACTACGTGCAGGTGCAGCACCTGCCCTGGCAGGCGTTCGCGTGCGCGGTGCCCGTCGGTCTGCTGGCGAGCGCGATCCTCGTGGTCAACAACGTGCGCGACATCGACACCGACCGCCGCGCCGGCAAGCGCACGCTCGCCGTGCGCCTCGGCCGCGCCCGCACGCGCACGCTGTACACGGCGATGCTCGCGATCGCGTTCCTCGCCGCGCCGCTGCCGTGGCTGCTCGGCTCGATGAGCGCCTGGCTGCTGCTGCCGTGGGCGGCGACCCCGCTCGCGGTGGCGCTCGCGCGCACAGTGCGCACCCGCCTCGACGGCCCCTCGCTGAACGGCGCGCTCGCCCGCACCGGCCTGCTGCAGCTCTGCTTCTGCCTGCTGTTCGCCGCCGGGATTCTCGCCAGCGGCGGGATCGGCTGAGCGGATGCGGCGGCGCGGCGCTTCGGCCGAGCGGACGCGCCCCGGCGCGGACGCCCGCGCAGGCGCCCTCCAGCGACACGCACACCGACGGCACCGATGCGGCTGAGCATTGAGGAGGACACGCTGCGGCTGCGCATGCCGTTCGAAACCGCTTATGGCACGGTGCGCGAGCGCAGGGTGCTGACGGTGACGCTCACCGACGGCGACGGGGCCAGCGGGCACGGCGAGGCGGCGCCGCTCGAGCCCTACGACGGCGTCAGCCTCGCACGGGTGCGCGCCGCGCTGGAGGCCTACCGGCCGGTGCTGATGCAGTCCGCGAACGCCACCGGCGCGCAGTTGATCGATGCATGCCGGCGGATCGACGACATCCCCCAGGCGTTCGCGGCGATCGACCTCGCGCTGTGGGACCGCGCCGGGCGCCGCGCCGGGCGCCCGGTGGCGGCGCTGCTCGCCGACGCGCCGGCGGGCGAGGTGACGGTGAACGCCGTTGTGGCCGCCACCGATCGGGCGGGCGCCGCCGCGCAGGCCGCACAGGCGGCCGCACAGGGGTATGAGTGCGTGAAGCTGAAGGTGGGCGTCGGTGACGACGCCGGCCGCCTCTCCGCGGTGCGCGCCGCGGTCGGCCCACACGTGGCGCTGCGCGTCGACGCCAACGGCGCGTGGGATGTGGCGCAGGCGGTGAGCGCGATCGAAACGTTGCACCCGATCGGCTTGGAGCTGGTGGAGGAGCCCACGCACGGCCTGCGGGCGGTGCGTGAGGTGCGCGAGCGCGTGGCGGCGCGCGTGGCGATCGACGAGACCGCCGCCGAGCACGGCGCGCTCGGGGCCGGCGTCGCCGACGCGGTGTGCTTGAAGGTCTCCCGCTGTGGCGGTATCGCCGGCCTGCTCGCCGCCGCAGCGCTGGTGCGCGCCTCGGGCGCCGAGGTCTACCTCGCCTCCACCCTCGACGGCCCGCTGGGCATCGCCGCCGCGGTGCACGCCGCCGCCGCCCTGGCCTCGCGCGGGCCGCTGCCGCCGTGCGGTTTGGCGACGCTGGGGCTGTTCGAGGGCGTTGACGAGTGGCTGCCGGTGCGGGCGGGGACGATCGCGGTGCCGTCGTCGCCGGGGTTGGGGGTTGACGGCGCCTGACGCTCGCACAGCGTCCGAGATCGCTCCGCCAACGTCACGCCGCCGGAGCCGCGCACGGCCGGCGCCGCCGGCCCGCTCAGCCGATCGCCGGCGCCGCCGACCCGCTCAGCCGACCACAGCCTCCGCGACCGCCCCGGGATTCTCCAATGGCAGCCCGTGCCCGCCGGGTGCCACCACGAGGCGGCCGTCGGGTAGCAGCTCCACCATCCGCTGGCCGAGCGCGCGGAACTTCTCGTCGCGCTCTCCAACCAGCGCCGTCACCGGCATCGACAGCTCGCCCAGGTGGTCCCACAGCGGTTGCATCTCCCCCACGCCGAGGCCGCGCATCGCGGCGGCGAGAGCGTCGGGGCGGTTGCGGCGCTGGTCGGCGCGGGCCAGCGCGCCCACCTCGGGGGGGTCGGCGGCGAACAGCGGCTGGGTGCGCCAGCGCTCGACGAACTCCTCGTATGGGCGCTGTTCCAGGTCGTCGGCCAGCGCGCTATCCGAACGCCGCCGCGCGGCGCGCTCGTCCTCATCCTCGACCCCGGGATTGACGCCGATCAGCAACAGTCGCTCGACTCGCCCGGGCGCCGCCAGCGCAACGTGCAGGGCGACCCGCCCGCCCAGCGAGTAGCCGCACAGCGCGAAGCGCCCGGGGCTTCGTGCGAGCACGTGCTCGATGCAGCCGTCGAAGGAGATCGGCCGCGGTGCGTCCGCCTCGGTGCCGTGGCCCGGGAGGTCGAGCGCCAGCGGGCGGTAGCGTTCATGGTCGAGTATCCCCACCACGCCGTCCCACGCGCGGTGGGTGCCGCCGAAGCCGTGCAGCAGGACGACGTCTTCGGCCACGCTGCGATCCTACTCGCCCCTTTTTCCTCCTCCCCCAAATCCAGGCTCGACTCGCCACCGGCTCGACTCCGCCACAATCCGCCGATGAGCGCCGGCGACACCCACCGCCTGTTGGGAGCGTTCGTCGACGAGCTGGCGCGCTGCGGGCTTCGCGACGCCTGCACCTCGCCCGGCTCGCGCTGCACACCGCTTGTGCTCAGCCTCGCGCGCCACCCGCGCGTGCGCTGCCATTCGCACATCGACGAGCGCTGCTCCGGCTTCTTCGCGCTGGGGCTCGCCAAGGCCACAGGACTGCCGGTGGCGATGACGTGCACCTCGGGCACCGCCACCGCCGAGCTGCTGCCGGCCGCGATCGAGGCGCACGAGGCGGGGGTGGCACTCTTGATCCTCACCGCCGACCGGCCCCCCGAGCTGCGCGAGAACGGCGCCGGGCAGACGATCGACCAGGTGAAGCTGTACGGCGGCGCCGCCAAGTGGTTTGTGGAGGTGGGCACGCACGACCTCCACATTCCCGACCTCAGCGCTGGCGCCGGTATAGCGCCCACCCACCCGGCGCGGGCGAGGCTGCGCTGGATGCGCACGCTCGCCTGCCGCGCCTACTGGCGCACGCTGGAAGGCCGGCCGGGCGTGGTGCATCTCAACTTCGCGTTGCGCGAGCCGCTGGTGAGCGGCGAGGACGCCGAGCTGCCGGCCGATCACACCGGCAGGCCCGACGGCCATCCGCTCGTCACCTGCTCGCCCGCACGTCTCTCGGTGCCCGACGACCTGTGCTCCCTCGCGGGCGCCCTCGCCGCCCACCCCCGGGGCGTGGTGGTGGCGGGACGGCACGAGCGCCGCACAGCACTCGGGGAGGCCGCGTCGGCGTTCTGCACAGCCGCCGGCTGGCCGCTGCTGGCCGATCCGCTCTCGGGCGCGCGGCGCGGGGAGGCGGCCGTTGCGCACTACGACGCGCTGCTGCGCCACCACCCGTTCGCCGCCGGCGTCACACCCGACATTGTGGTGCGCGTCGGCGACCTGCCCACTTCCAAGCCGCTGCGCGACTGGCTGGCCGGCCTGCACGACGTGCCGCAGGCGGCGCTCGATGAGGAGGGCGGCTGGCAGGACCCCGACGGGGTGCTGTGCCGGCGCTTCGCGCTGGAGCCGGCGGCGGCGTTGCGGGCGCTCGCCGGCGCCTCCGCTGCAGCCGGCCCCGCACCGGCGAGCCGCCCGGCCTCCGCAGCCGACCCGATCCCCGGGGGTAACCCCCCACACGTGCCGGCGGCAGAGCCCGAGTGGTTGGAGGTCTGGCGCAGCGCGGACGAGCGCGCCGCCGAGGCGCTGCTCGGGGTGCTGGGCGCGGGCGGCCTCAGCGAGCCCGCGGTGGCCGCCGAGCTCGGCGTGCTGCTGCCCGCCGAGGCCACGCTGTTCGTCGCCTCCTCGATGCCAGTGCGCGAGATCGAGAGCTTCTGGCCGGTTCGCCCCGACCCGCCGCGCGTGCTGTGCAACCGCGGTGCCAACGGCATCGACGGCACCGTCTCCAGCGCCTTC
>DATMMB010000386.1:0-2632 GCA_035569895.1 Solirubrobacteraceae bacterium
CTTTCGGGCGGGGAATCGCAGCGCATCCGCCTCGCGAGCCAGGTGGGCTCGGGGCTCACCGGCGTCATGTACATCCTGGATGAGCCCTCGATCGGGCTGCATCAGCGCGACAACCGGCGGCTCCTCGCGACGCTCAAGCAGCTGCGCGACCTCGGCAACACGGTGATCGTAGTCGAGCACGACGAGGAAGCGATCCGCGAGGCCGACCACGTCGTGGACTTAGGTCCCGGCGCCGGCGCCCACGGCGGCCAGCTGGTCGCCGAAGGCTCGCCGCGCGACATCGAGGCGGCGCCCGCCTCCATCACCGGCCAGTATCTCTCGGGCCGGCGCCGCATCGAGGTGCCGGGCTTGCGCATCCGCCCCGCGCCCGACCGCCAGATCCGCATCGTGGGCGCGCGCGGCAATAACCTGCGCAACGTGACGGCGGAGATCCCGCTCGGGCTCTTCACCTGCGTCACCGGCGTCTCGGGCTCGGGCAAGTCGACGCTCATCGTCGATACGCTCTTCGGCCACACCGCGGCGCGTCTCAACGGTGCGCGCACCGAGGCGGCACCCTGCGACGCGCTCGAAGGGCTCGAGCAGATCGACCGCGTGATCGACATCGACCAGAGCCCTATCGGGCGCACGCCGCGCTCGAACCCGGCGACCTATACGGGCCTGTTCGCGCCGCTGCGCGAGCTGTTTGCGGCCGTGCCCGAGGCACGCGCGCGTGGCTACGACGCCGGACGCTTCAGCTTCAACGTCAAGGGCGGTAGGTGCGAGGCGTGCCAGGGCGACGGCGTCATTCGCGTCGAGATGCACTTTCTGCCCGACGTGTACGTGCCGTGTGACGTCTGCAAGGGACAGCGCTACAACCGCGAGACGCTCGAGATCCGCTACCGCGGCAAGAACATTCACGAGGTGCTCGAGCTCACGGTCGAGGAGGCACTGCGGTTCTTCCAGAACGTGCCCGCGGCCGCCGGCAAGCTGCAGACACTCACCGACGTGGGGCTCTCCTACGTGCGACTCGGGCAGAACGCGACGACGCTCTCGGGAGGCGAGGCGCAGCGGGTCAAGCTTTCGCGCGAGCTCGCCAAGCGGGCGACCGGGCGCACTCTCTACATCCTCGACGAGCCGACCACGGGCCTGCACTTCCACGACGTCGAGCAGCTGCTGCACGTGCTGCACCGGCTGCGCGACGAGGGCAATACCGTGGTCGTGATCGAGCACAACCTCGACGTCATCAAGACCGCTGACTGGGTGATCGACCTCGGTCCCGAAGGGGGCGAAGGCGGGGGCGAGATCATCGCGACCGGCCCGCCCGAGACGATCGCGGCGAGCGAGCGCTCTTACACCGGCGCGTACCTGAGACCGCTGCTGGCGCGCGACGATCAGCGCCGCGCCGCCGTGGGGACCTGAGATGGCCGAGGCCTGAGACGGCCGGGCGTCGATAGGTCCATTTCGCGATGGTTAACCGAATGGTTAACTATCGTCTCGAGGAACCTCTCGGTCCCCGGCTGCCAGACGTGCTGTTTCGTAAGTCATTGATTTAATTGTGTGACACAGGTCGCCATAACGCGATTGCAAATGCGAACGGTTCTCATCCATAATCGCATCCATGGACGCCGTCGCCACTCGTGCCGGGCTTGCGCTTGATCCCGGCTTCGTGAGCCTCGCCGCGCTTCCCCCCGGGACAGCCGGGCGGGTCGTCAGCGTCGGCTCACCCGCGGGCGCCCTCTCCCCGCTCGAGCGACGGCTGCTCGAATTCGGCTTCGTGAGCGGGGAACACGTCGAGATTCTCGCCGAGGCGCGCCCCGGTCGTGATCCCTTCGTCGTGCGCATCGGCCACACGACGCTCGCCCTGCGACGTCGCGAGGTCGAAAGCATCTACGTCGAACTGCACCGAGCCGCTACCCCGGGCGCAGCCTCCGCGCCATGAACGGCCCGGCGGCCGCGGCAGTCGCCGCGCCGCAGCTCAGCCTCTCCCTCGTCGGCGTGCCGAACTGCGGCAAGACGGCGCTCTTCAACCGCCTCACCGGCAGCCGCCAGAAAGTCGCCAACTATCCGGGCGTCACCGTCGAGCGCAAGGAAGGACGGCTCGTCGGTCCGCGCACCGGCCGCAGCTATCGGGTGGTGGACCTTCCGGGCGCCTACAGCCTGGAGCCGACGACGCTCGATGAGGCCATCGCGCGCGACGTGGTCCTCGGCCGCCATGCGGTCGAGCCCGCGCCCGATCTGCTGGTGTGCGTCGTCGATGCCACCAACCTGCGTCTCAACCTGCGCCTCGTGCTCGAGCTCCGGCGCCTCAACCGGCCGATGATCGTCGCGCTCAACATGAGCGACGTCGCGGCGCAGCGCGGCTACCGCTTCGACCGCGCCGCGCTCGAGCGCGCACTCGGTGTGCCGGTGGTGCCCACGGTCGCGATTCGCGCCGGCGGCGAGCGCGAGCTGGTCGAGGCCATCGACAGTTACGGATACGCCGACGCCGCGCGCGCGCGCGTCGGCCGCGAGGCGCCGCCCCCCGCTACGGCCGCGGAAATCGAGGCCACTCAGCGCGAGGTGCGCCGGGTACTCGATGAGATCGGCTATCGCGTGCCGGCACGCGCCGCGGTGCTGGCGCGGATCGATGCCGTCGTGCTCAATCCCGTCGCCG
>DATMMB010000387.1:0-10726 GCA_035569895.1 Solirubrobacteraceae bacterium
TCGTCGATGCCGCGCTTGAGGGTGATGTTGGACCACTTAGTAGCGCCGGGGACCTTGCGCACGGTGGGCAATCCGTTGGCGTCAACCGATTTCTGCTCGATCACGTCGGTCTCGGAATCCAGGCCGGAGCACTCGCGGAACATGCCGACGTTCTCGCGGCCGCCGAGGTTCAGGCGGAAATGGGATGAGGGGCGCGGCTGCTTGTCTGGCACGTGGGGTCCTTTCTAGGGGTGGTTGCCGGCGGCGGAGAGGAGCGGGTCCTGCGCGTCGGCCCGCCGGCGGCCGGCCGCTCCCCTCCCAGGGCTGCTGAGCTATTCAGAGACCTCCGAGGCGTCGGCGGAGTACTGGCTGATGCGGAACACGACGAACTCGGCGGGCTTCACGGGGGAGATGCCGATTTCGGTGATCACCTGGCCGGCCTCGATCACGTCGGGGGGGTTGGTCTCGGAGTCGCACTTGACAAAGAACGCCTGCTCCGGCGTGGCGCCGAACAGCGCCCCTTCGCGCCAGGTGCGGGTGAGGAAGTTGGAGGCGGCGATCTTCAGCTTCATCCACAGCCGTTCGTCGTTGGGCTCGAACACGGCCCACTGCGTGCCCTCCATGATCGACTCGGAGATGTAGTTGAACAGGCGCCGCACGTTCAGGTAGCGCCACTCGGGGTCGGAGGAGAGCGTGCGCGCCCCCCACACGCGGATGCCGCGGCCGGGGAAGGCGCGGATGCAGTTGATCCCGGTGCGGTTGAGGCCGCCCTGCTCCTCCTGGGTGATCTGGAAGCCGAGGCCGTTGACGCCGAGCACGACCTCGTTGGCGGGCGCCTTGTGCACGCCGCGCGTGGAGTCGGTGCGCGCCCACACGCCCGCCATGTGGCCGCTCGGCGGCACCAGCAGCGGCTGGTTGGTGAGCGGGTCCATCACCTCCAGCCACGGGTAGTAGAGCGTGGCGAACTTGGAGTCGTAGCCAGCGGTGTTCTGGCGCCAGTCGAGCACGTCCTGGGGCAGCAGGCTGGGCGGCGAGTCGAGGATCGCCAGGCGGTCGCCGGCGTTCTCGCAGTGGGCGATCATCTTGCCCTGCAGGTCGCGCAGCTGGGCGTCGCCGCCGTTCGAGGAGAGCGTCATCAGGTCGGGCATGCACACCATCGTGATCTCGTCCACCGCCGCGAGGCCGCCCATCCCCTGACGGCGCGCGACGTCGCCCTCGAAGTGCGAGGGCTCTATCTTGGCGGGCGGGATCGTGGGCAGCGCGAGCGTGTAGGTGCCGGCCTTCGGGGCGCGCTGGGCCTCCGGCAAGGAGCCGCCGGTCTCCTCGATGCGGATCAGCTTGGAGGTGGCGTTCACCTTGGTGGCGATGTAGCTGCGACCCTTCTTCAGCGAAAGCCCCTCGAACACCTCGTGCTCGCTGCCGGCACTCACCACCAGGCGGTAGCTGAGGGTGGGCTCGCCTTTGCCCTCGCCGTCTTTCTTGGCGCCGTCGCTCGGCGCCGGAGGCTCCTCGCTCAGCTCGAGCTTGACGGCACTGGCGGCGCCGTCGAGCGCGAGCGCGCGGAACGCCTCCACGCCGGGGTCGGCGGCGGCCGGCAGCGCCGCCTGCGCGGCGGGGGCATCGGCGGCGTCGCCGACGCGCACCACCCAGCACAGCCCGCCACCGTTCTGGAAGTACCCGTACACCGCGTGCGCGAGGTAGGCGCCCTCCATGAACGGGCCGTTCTCCGGTTCGCGGGGATCGCCGAAGAGGCGCGCGAACTGCGTCCAGTTGGCGATCCGCATCGGCGTGTTGATCGGGCCGCCCGGCGCGAGCCCGACGAACGCCGCGACCGAGGTCCCGACGCCCTCGATCGGCTTTGACTGGGAGGGAATCTCCTCGACGTAGACCCCGGGGGTCAGATAGGTGGGCATGTCGCTCCTTGGCTCGCTGGCGTGTTCGTCCGGTGTGACGGCTGCGCGCAGGCGGAGCATCGGAGGCGTGGCGTGCGGCGCCTCCCTTGCAGCTGACCCACTTGCGCGTCGGCACGGCTCCCGCTATGTGCGCTCGCGGGCGGCGCTCGCGAGCCCTGCGAAGATACAGCACTGAATCGATCAGCGTCGTCGACGAGTGGCCGCTTTGGCTACGCCGAGCACGATGTCGACGCCGGCGCCGGGCACGCGCAGCTCTCCCTCGGCCTCCTCGCCACCGCCGCCGCGCGCCAGACAGCGGTAGCTGCCGGGGCCGACGCGGTCGAAGCGAAAGCGCCCGTCGCGCGCACTCGCCGTCCACAGTCCGAGCTCGGGGATCGCCACCCACGCGTTCGCGACCGACTCGCCTTCGCCATCGTGGACGGTGCCGCCGGCGCGGTGCAACTCGATCACGTTGGCGCGCGGGCCATCGATGTCACGCACGCGCACGGTCTGCGTGCGGACCTCCGGGCCGCGCTGCAGCGTCGTGCCGGGCTCGCAGGCGAGCGCGACGACGTAGTCGAGCGACGGCTTGTACTGGCCGCCGACAGAGGACCAGAAGTCGGCCTTCCCCTCGCCCTTGGGCTGGCCGACCTTGGTGCGCAGCGGATGCTCGGCGCTCGCGCCGTGCAGCGCGCCGGCGAGCACCTCTTCGGGCAGCTCGGGGTAGGCGTAGAGCACGGCGAGCACCTGCGAGAGCAGCCGATGCTCGTCCTCCACGGCGCGCGCCCACGCGGTGAGCGCGAAGGACGCCTCGACGATCAGCGGTGGGCGGCGCTCGCGCGTGCCGGCCTTGCCCTGCTCGAGCTCCCACTCCACCGGGCGGTGGTCTTTGGACTCGCGCAGGTCGTACAGGAAGGCGTTGACGGTGGGGGCGTTGAGCGTCGCCGCCCACTCCTTGGCAGGCGCGTCGAAGACGATCTCCACGCCGTCGAAGCCGTGGCGCTGCAGCTCACGCGCCAGCAACGCGCGAAGCGACTCGTCGAGGTCGGCGAGCATCGTGTTGAGCGGGACGGCGGTGGTCGCTGTCATGCGGCGCTCCACACGGCGGGCGCTACTCGCTTGCGGGTGGGCTCGGCGCGGGCCCACCACCCGAGGAGCCTCCACCGCCCGATCCGCCTGCCGCTGCCCCTCCCGTCATGGCGGCCTTGAAGGCGGCAGCGATGATCGGGGCCGCCACCTTCGCCACGCTGTCGACCGCCGACTTCGGCTCCGGCGGGGCGCCGCCCTCAGCCGCGCTCTTCTTCATCTCCTCCATCACCATGTCGATCGGCTTGCCGATCAGCCACTCCCCCGCCTTATCCGCGATCTTGTCGATGATGAATTTCTTCAGCTGCGACTGCAGGAAGTCCCGCTCGAGCTTCTCGACGCCGAGCGATTTGGCGAGGTCGGCGAGGTCGGCGTCGGACATCAGCTCCTCGGTGACGTATCCCGAGCAGCTCTCCGACAGCATGTCTTTGAGGGGGCCGCTGACGCACGCGGAGAGGAAGCCCGAGGCGAATCCCGCGCCGGTCTTCTCCGCGAGCTCGGCCCAGTTGAAGGGCTTGCCGGTGGCAGCCTGGTCGCCGACGTCGCCGACCGCCGCCCCCTCGGCGCCCATCGCCCCGGCGACGGCCGCCTGGGTGATGAGCCAGGAGGCCCCCACGGTCGCGGTGGCCTCGCCGCCGACCACGGCTGCGCCGGCGCCGAGCGTGGCGCCGCCGCTGAGGGCGGCGCCGACCGCCGCATCGACGAGGATGATCGCCTTCAGCACCGAGATCGTCGTGTCGGCGCCCTCGAAGTTGCCTTCCTTATAGGTGAGGTACTGCTTGCGCGCTTCCTCGTAGCTTTCGTTGGCTTCTTTGAGCGCGTTGCCCGCCGCGACGGGGTCGCTCGCGCCGATCGCCGTCTTCGCGGCCGCAACCGATCCCTTGGACTTGTCCCATATGTTAAGATCAGGCATCGACAGGAAGCCACCGAACACGTCGGCGATCGAGCCGATCACGCTGTCGGCGATGCTGTCTTCGCGCTGCTTCTTGAGCATTTCGTGTTCCCCGGACAGCTGGTTGATTTTGTTGTTGGTCCAGTCGACCTTGTTCGAGATGTAGGCGACGGCCTGCGCGATGGGGAGTTCCTGTTCGCCCTGGTCGGTGACGATTTTCACGTTCTGGGACGCGCCGCCCGCGGTGCCACCACCGGGAGCGGCTTCTGCGCCGGGCGCGGGCGCACCGCCGCCCCCGCCCCCTCCGTCGTCGCGCTGGATCACGCCCAAGCGGGAGGCAGCCCCGCGCTGCAGCAGCCGGGCGACCGCGGCATTGCCGGCGCCGCGCTGCAGCGCCAGCAGCGACGCGGGCCTGCCCGTGCCCGCCGGCTGCGCCCCGGCGGAGGGGGGAGCGCAAGCCTGCTCGTCGTGGGCGGCGTCGGGCGTCGCCTCGGGGTCGATCACAAGGAGACCCGTGCGCGGATGCCTGTCGCCTCGCCTCATCGCAGCACCTCGCGCTCGCCGAGCACCTCGCGCTCGCCGGCGAGGGCCGGAACACGACGCTCGCCCACCGGCAGCCCCGCTCGCGTCGCGATCGCCCCGTGGAAGCGCTCGAAGTCGCTCTCGAGCGTGAGGCGCCCGAGCTTGCCGTACTCGATCGCGACGGCGCGCACGAGGTGCTCCATCGTGATCGTGCCGCCGTCGTCGGCGGCGAGGAAGGCGGCGGCGAGCGAGCAGTTGCGGATCGCGCCGCCGGAGAGCTTGAACTGGTTGGCGAGGAACTCGAGGTCGAGGTCGGGGGCGAGCGGCGCGGTGGTGGGCAGCAGCAGGCGCCAGATGCGGACGCGGTCCTCGGGCTCGGGGAAGGGGAAGTCGATCACGAAGTCCAGACGGCGCAGGAACGCGTCGTCGATGTTGCGGCGGAGGTTGGTGGCGAGCATCACCGCGCCAGGGTAGCTCTCCATCTTCTGCAGCAGGTAGGCGACCTCGATGTTGGCGTAGCGGTCGTGCGCGTCGGACACCTCCGAGCGCTTGCCGAACAGCGCGTCGGCCTCGTCGAAGAACAGGATCGCGTTGGAGCCCTCGGCGGCGGCGAAGACACGGTCGAGGTTCTTCTCGGTCTCACCGATGTACTTGGAGACGATCGTGGCGAGGTCGATGCGGAACAGCTCCAGGCCGAGCCCGTGCGCGAGCACCTGCGCGGCCATCGTCTTGCCGGTGCCCGACTCCCCGGCGAACAGCACCTTCAGCCCCTGCGTGCGCGCCACGGCGCGCTCGTAGCCCCACTCGCAGAGCACGAGATCGCGGTGGCGCAGGTAGGCGGAGATCGAGCGCAGCAGCTCCAGCTGGCGGGGGGGCAGCACGAGGTCCTCCCAGGTGAAGCCCGGCGGCAGCCGCGTGGCGAGCTCGGCCAGGCGGGTGCTCGAGGCATGGCGAGCGCCGGCGTGCAGGTCGGCGCCCGAGATCCCCCCGTCCTCCGGCGCCGTCGCACCCGGCCGTCCTCGAAGCACGCCCGCCGTGGCGGCCTCGCGTGCCGACCCCTCCCCCTCCTCCTTACCCTTCCCCTTCCCCCTCCTGCCGTCTCGCTGCTGCGCCGCGGCCGCGCGGGCGGCGGCCTCGAGGCGTGCGACCTCGCAGGCGGTGGCGATCTGGCCGGCGGAGAGGCGGAACTTGGCGGCGACTTCGTGCACGTCGTGCTCGCTCAACGCAGCCTCGCCTTCGCGCAAAGCCGGGAGACACCTGCCTTCAGCTCCGGTCGCCGGCGCCGCCAGGGCGCGCCACAGCTCGACGCGCTCGGCGAAGCCGGGGAGCGCGGTCTCGAGCACGATCACGGTGTGTTCCTCCAGGCGCAGCGCGGCGTCGCGCGAGGGGGCGCACAGCAGCGCCCGCTCTGGCAGCGCCGCGAGCGCGAGCGCGGCGCGGGTGCCGTCGGCGGGGCCGAGCCGCTCGAGCTGGTCGAAGCACAGCCGCCGGCCTTCCAGGCGGGCGGCGAGCTGCGCGTCGGCGAGCAGCTCTGCGTCGGCGAGCCCCTCGATTCCGAGCAGCAGCACGCCGTGCTCGAGCGCGGCGGCGAGCAGCAGAGGGGTGTCGGGGCCGGCGAGCAGCAGCGGCAGGCGGCTCTCGCCGGCGAGCAGGCCGCGCAGGCGCGCGACGGTGGCGGCCTGCGCGCCCCGCGCGAGCGCGGCGGCGAGCTCGGGGGCCAGGTCGACACGCCGCAGACGCCCGTCGCCGGCGGGGGCGTCCAGACGCGCGCCGAGCAGCAGCGCGGCCAGCCGGTCGGGCACCTTGACGAGCCGGTCGGCGAGCGGCCCCGGCGAGTCGCCGTCGAGCAGGCGGACGGCGCCTGCCCGGCGCAGCGGCGCGTCGTGGGCAAAGCGCGCGAGGATCGCATCGCGCGGGCGGCCCTCGTCGGCGAGCAGGCGCGCGACGAGCCGCGGGGAGGCGAGCTTGCGCGTGACGTCGTCGTGCAGGTACGCGAGCAGCCGCCCGTAGCGGGGGCTGAGCTCGGGGGCGGCGCAGAGCGCGAGCACCTCGCGGTCGAGCTCGCTCAGCGCGAGCGCCTGCGCGGCGGCGTGGATGCGTGCGTCGAGGTCGTCGATCGGAGAGGCGTGGGCGAGCGAGCGGGCGAGGTCGTCGGAGATGTAGAGCCCGCGGAAGGGGTCCGCGGGGCTGGGGTCGGTGGCGGCGACCGCGTCGACCGCCGTGCGGATGCGGGCATCGATCTCCTCGAAGCGCATCTGCGCCCCCGGTCAGCCCGTCAGCTCGTCGGCGACGGCCTCGGCCTCGGCCTCCTGCGCGTCGCCGGGCTCGGAGACGGTGAGCGGCCCAGTGATGGGGGCGCCGCGCTGCTGCACCACATGGGTGAGCTCGTGCGCGAGCAGCCGGTCGCCCGCGCCTGTGCCGGGACGGTACTCGCCGGTGGCGAAGAACACGTCGCTGCCGGTGGTGAAGGCACGCGCGGACATCGAACGGGCGAGCGTGTCGGCGCCGGCGTCGGTGTGCACGCGCACGTCGGCGAGCGGATCGCCGAGCTGCGAGGCGAAGCGCTCGCGCGAGCGCCCGTCGAGCGCGCCACCGCCGCCGCGCCTGCGGGCGATCGCCGCCTGCACTTCCGGGTGGACGGTGCCGTCGGCGAGGATGCTCGCGCACTCACGGGAGATCAGCGCACCGAATGCCCGGTTGCCGACCTCCGCGGCGAGCCGCTGCGCGGGGTCGGGGGCACTCGCCGGCTGGGGCGCCTCCCAACCGCGGGCGGGCACCTGCGCGAACACGCTCTCAGCCTCGCGCTCCTCCTCGGGTCGGCGGCCGGGCGTGCTCATCCCGCAAGCATACGCGCACCGGGGCTGTTTTTCCCTTTTCTGTGGCCTCGACACCTTCGCGCGTTGAGAGCGGCGAGCAGCTGCGTGGGCGAAGCTCAACAGTCAGGAGTGGGCTTCGTGGAGGCGGGCGCCAAGCAGCCGATGCGGAGGGCCGGTTCGGCGTTTGCCCGCGTCGTGAACAGGAACGACTTGCCGATCCAGCCGCTCTTCACGATGTCAACCGAGATCTGCGCGCCGACGCCGAGGTGGCGGCCTTTGAACAGGTGCGCGAGGCTGAGTGTCGATCGTGAGCCCCTGACCTTGCATCCGTGTGCCTTGCAGCTGCCGCCGGTCGCCGGCTGCTCGTGCGCGCGCGGACAGTGTCCTCCGCGGCAGCTGACCTCGACGCTGGCCCCCGCCGGCACGTCGTGAACGGCGAGCTTTTTGACAATCGTGTACCTGCGGGTCCATCCGAACGTCCACGTCATCCTCGCTTCAACGCGCGGTCGCGGCGCGGTTTCGTGTGGTGGTGAGCCGATCGGTGAGACAGGCGAGGTGGAGCCGGGCGAGAGGGACGAGACCGGGAGCAGCTGCGGCTGCGGGACTGTGATCGTGACAGTTGCCGGCGCCGAAGAACCGCCCGAGCTCGTGGCCTCGTAGGTGAAAGTGTCCTGCCCCACATACCCGCTCTGCGGGGTATAGGTGACCTGCCCGTTCGCCTGGTCGATCGCCCCCAGGGTGCCGTGCGTGGGACTCGCGAGAACCGAGTAGCTCAACGGATTGCCTGTGCACGACAGCGACACGCTCGCGGCGGCCCCATTGGCGGGCGCGGTGACCTGCACCGCTGCGCACACCGGGGGCGCTTCTGTCGTGATCGTCACAAGCGGGGTGCTCGCTGAGCCGAGCTCGAATGAGGCGTTGCGCGCTTCGGAGCCGACGTAGCTCGCCCCGCCGCCGCCACCACCCGAGCGGTCACCTTCGCTGCCGGATATCGAACAGCCCATGCTCAGGCCGCCGCCACCCCCACCGCCGTTGTAGCCGCCCCCGCCGCCACCGCCACCCTGCTGTTCGGGAGCGTGTTCACCGCCGACCGCCGAGCCTCCCCGCCCGCCGACGCCGAGCGTCCCTTGCTGCCCCGGTTGGGCGCCGGATCCTTCGCGGCAGCCCGCCCCGCCGAAGCCGCCGACCGTGGACGTCGCTCCCTGCCCCCCTTTCGGGAAGAAGCCTGATCCACCGGTTTCCCCGCTGCATGCCTGCGCCGAGCAGGAGCCGTTGGCGTTGCCACCGTACACACCGCCGGCGCCTCCCCCGCCCGCCGCCACGATCGCCCGACTCGCCAGCGATTCCGGTTCTTTGGACATTGGCACGGTGCGCACGTCCGACGCGCCGCCGCCACCGCCTCCGTTGAGTTCGTTCACGTCTTCTCCCCCGGCCCCACCACCGTTCCAGCCCGGTGCCGTGAGGAGCCCGCGTTCCGCGCCGCTGCCGCCGACCTCCACGTAGAGCGTCTCGCCCGCGGAGACGGGCAGGTCGGCCGTCACCTTCTCGGGCAGGCCCCCGGGCACGACACCCGCTCCGCCCCACGGCACGCTCCCGCCCCGGGCACCGATCGCGACGACGTGCACCGAAGTCACGCCGAGGCCCACCATGTAGGTCTGCTCGTGCCCGGTGTAGCTGTATTCCACCGTCGAAGCCGTCGCCGTGGAGGGCGTTGGCAGGCACCCCACCCCGATTGCCACGACGGCGAGTAGCACCCCCGTTGCGCGGCGAGCGCGCACGGGCTTGGGGATACACCAGCGGGTCATATGCCGGCCGATGCTATAGACAACAGAGGCCCGCGGCACTCATCGTCGCGGTGGAGGCCGCGGTGGGCGAGAGATTCCACATTTCGCCAAAGACCTGCCGCATGGTGGGACGCGCCACGCTCGCTCCAGTCTCTTCGCGAGTCGGCCCGGGACGACTCAGCAGCCCTTCCCCGAGTCGGTCGAGCCCGGCGCCAAGCAGGCGATGCTGACGCTCGGCGAGCGGCCCGAGCGCGTGGTGAACTCAAACGAGCGGCCGACCCAGCCCTTCTTCAGCACGTCCACCGTGATCCGCGCGTCGGCCTGCAGGTGTCGACCCTTGAAGAAGCCGGCGAGGCTGAAGCTCGGCCCCTGGGGTGGCGCGTGGGGCTTCTTGGCGGAGCACTTCTTGTGCCCGCGGCAGTGACCACCGCCATGCGAATGCTTGACGCTCGCCACCGTCGCCGAGTGGTTGTGGGCGAACGGGCAGCCTTTGCCCTTGCAGGCGACTTCGACGTACCCTCCCTTCGGCACCCCGTGCACGGTCAGCGACTCGACCAGCGTGTACTTGCGCGTCCAGCCGAACGTCCACGTCATCGTCGCTTCCACCCGCTGCGGGGGTGCGGGCGCCTGCGAAGACATGGAGGTGGAGGGCGGCGGGGTGCCGCTCGCCGCCGGCGCCGCGCTGACAGCCACGCCGGTGCTGGTGGCCAACACGGTGACGTTCAGCAGCGGATACGTGGCCGTCACGCTGCAGCTCAACTGGTGGCCGACCTCTTCGGCGGTGGGCGCGTAGGCCTGGCTGGTGGCGCCGGCGATCGCGCGGCTGTCGAGCAGCCACCGGTAGCCGTCGATGCCGAACATGCTCGTCGAGGGCTGCAGCGACGCCCACGAGGACCAACTCGCGCCCGCGCACTGCAGCTGGCTGCCGACCTGCCCGGCGCCGGTGACCGTCGGCGGCGTCTGCGAGGCGGGCGGCACACCCAGGCCAATCCGGCCGACCGCCGGCGTGGTGCCGGCGTCGGCGAACCACATGTCGCCGTCGGGGCCCGGCGCGATCGCCTCGGGGTTGCTGCTCGAGCGCAGGCCGGCGCTGTATTCGTTGATCGTGACCACTCCGTTGGGGTCGACCATGCCGATCACCGGAGGAAGTTTCGGTTCGGCGCCAATACCGGTGAACCAGAGGTTGCCGTCAGGTCCCGTCGCGATGTCGCTCGGCGCACTATTTGGCGTGACGAAGGTCGTGAACGTGCCGCCCGGCGTGAGCCTCACCACCTCGTTGATGAATTCCTCGCCTTCGTTCTCGCCCGTGCCGGTGAACCAGAGGTTGCCGTCCGGGCCCCTCGCGATGTCCTCCGGGCGCAGATACACCTGGGGAATCCCGAGCTCTTTGATTTCGCCGCCCGGCGTCACCCGTCCGATCGCATTGATGTCACCAGCGTCGGTGAACCACATATCGCCTTCGGGGCCTTCGGTGATCGCCGCCGGCACGCCGCCGGCGTTGAAGCCGACGGTGAACAGCGTGATTTCGCCGCTCGGCGTGATCCGGCCGACAGCAGGCGTTTTGCCCTCCACGGTGAACCACAGGTCGCCGTGGGGGCCGAGCGCCAGGCCGGCGGGGGCGCCGGAGCCGATCCCGGAGCGAAATTCGGTGATTTCGCCGCTCGGCGTGATGCGCCCGATCGCCGGGCTCGGGCCACCGTTGATGAACCACATGTCGCCTTCCGCGCCCGCCACGATGTTGATCGGCTGATTGGT
>DATMMB010000388.1:0-4298 GCA_035569895.1 Solirubrobacteraceae bacterium
CGTGTACATGGAGAAGATGGCGGGCTCGCCGGAGATCGCCGACCTGCTCGACCTCGACCGCCCGCTGCCCGAGACGGTGGCGCTGATCGCCGAGCGCAAGCGCTGCGAGGTCGGCGACGTGATGGTGGTGGTGCTCGACCGCCCTCGCCACGAGCAGGGCGTGGAGGCGATCCGCCAGGCGGGCGCGCGCGTGCGGCTGATCGCGCACGGCGACGTGTCAGCGGCGCTGCTGGCGGTGACCGAGCGCTCGCCGGTGGACCTGCTGTGGGGCATCGGCGGCACCCCCGAGGGCGTGATCTCGGCGGCGGCGATCAAGTGCCTCGGCGGCCAGCTGCTCGGAAGGCTGTGGCCGCGCGACGACCGCGAGCGCGAGGCGGCGGAGGCGGCCGGCTACGACTTGCAGCGCGTGCTCGCCCGCGACGACCTCGTGAGCGGCGAGGACGTGTTCTTCTCCGCCACCGGGGTCACCGACGGCGACGTGCTGCAGGGCGTGCGCTACCCGAGCGTGGGTGGTGCGAGCACCGAATCGCTGGTGATGCGCACCCGCTCGGGCACGGTGCGGCGCATCAGCGCCCGCCACGACCGCGCCAAGCTGCGGGCGCTGTACGGCGACGCGCGGTTTGGCTAGCCGCCGCCAGCCGCCCCACGCGCGAGCGAGCGAGGTCGAGCCGCGCGAGCGAACGCAAAAAGCCGTGGGTGACGAACACGTGAATGCGCGCCTGGGTGGCGTTGTAGAGGCGCATGCTGATTCCCGAGGCGATTGCCGGATGGAAGTTGGCGACCTCCACCTCGACATGCAGGCGGGCTCCGGTCGAGCGCCCGCCGGCGGGGTCGCCTCCGCCGGAGGTGTCGAAGTTGGCGCTTTCGTCCGGCAGTCGGCGCACGTCGATCTGCAGATGGCCCTTGCTGCCGCGCCCCGCGCGCGCGACCAACAGCCCCCGCTCGATGCGCCAGCGCACCACCCCGTGGTTCGGTTGCAACTCGTATTCGGGGGCCTTGAAGGCAAGCAGCGTGAGCGGCCGGAAGAGCAGCACGACAAAGCGCTCGGTGTCGGTGTAGCGCACGCGTACCAGTCCGAGCGTCACGCGGGTGAGAAAGCGCCAGTAGGTGCGCGCGAGTCGCTCGAGGTTCTCGGGCGACCACAGCGCGCGCACGTCGCGCTCGCTCAGCATCAGGTCGGCGGCCTGCACCGAGTGCATCGCGCCGGTGCGCTCGTCCACGGTGGTGCGGTCGCGCAGGTTGGCTATGACGGCCTTTGCCATCTCCTAGCAGGCTAACCCGCCGCGCGCGGTCGGCTCAGCTTGGGTGGTGCCGCCGGCCGCGGCGACGGCGTTTGGGCGACGCGGCCGGCGCGTGCCGTCAGCTCAGCCGGCGGTGGTGCCGCCGCCGGCGGCGGAGGGTGATTGTGACGCTTCGCCGAACGGCGAGCTGGACGGGGGTTCGCCGAGGGAGGGAGCGTTGGGGAGGCTGCCCACGACCTGCGTGGCGATGCGCACGGTTTCGGTGATCTGGAGCGCGCGCGCGGCGCCCGAGGTGAGGTCCCAGGCGGCGCCGTTATGGGCGAACGGTCCGCGGTCGAGCACCGGCGCGGTGAGCTCGCGGCCACGGTAGGAAATCTGCACGAGCGTTCCGCAGGGGAGTGTGCGGCTGGCGAGCCCGACGAGCTTGGGCGTCAGCTTCTGCCCGCATGCGGTGGTGTGCCCGTAGAAGCCCGGGCCATACCAGGTGGCGAGTGCCCGCTTGGTGGACGGGGCCGGCGACGGCGCGGCGCCGCCGGATAGGGACGGCTGGGATGCGGACTGCGCACCGCCCGCGGGCGTCGGCTGCGCGCCGCCGGAGGAGGGGGACGCGGCGCCGCCCGAGGAGGCCGCCACCCCGCCCGCCGGCGAACCGCTCGCGAGCGCGATTGACGGCGCGGCGGCGATGCCGAGCGATGCGGCCACTAGGCCTGCCGAGACGGCGTGCTTGAAGAACGCGGTGTGCATAGTCGTCGTCGCGCCTACGAGGTGAGCTGACGGGCTCGCGCCTTGATGGCGCTACGACCAAAGCGGCCGATTCGCCCCCGTGGATCGATAGCTCGACCCACAATGGATCCCCCGCCCCCCGCGACCGGAGTCGCGGAAGCTCGGCGTGCGGGCAGTATACATAGCTCGCCCGGACGTGTTGCGGGCCGACACGCGACTGGGCCGACACGCGAACGCTGGTTGCCCACCAGCATGTGCGCGCCTCGTTCCCCGAGGGCCGGTGCACCTCATGTGTCTGTCGACTTGCCCTGGCCAGGCCCGCGGCCCCGTCAACCGCCGGTGAGCCGACTCAAAGTGTCCTTCAGCGCGCGCCCCCCGGCGGAGAGGCCGGCCCCGGCGAGCTCGCCCACCAGCTCCACCACCGCGGCCGCCAGCTCGGAGCCGCTTGGCGGCTGCACCGGCCGTCCCGGCTCGATCGCGTCCTCGGTCTCGAATCCCTGTCGTGGCACTGGCGGCTCGCTCGGCATGGTTGGGCGTCCGCCGGTCGGGGAGCGTCGCCGGGCGGCCGGTTGAGGGGGCGGGGCGCCTCTTTTGGAGGTCGTGTCTTTGCCCCTCCTTTTCGGCGAGCCCTCAGCGGGGGGAGCGGTCCGCGCCGGCGCTTTGCGGCGCGCGGCCACCCGCCGTGCGCTTGGCCGCTGGGGACGAGTGCGGGGGAGGCTGTTCAGCACGCCCGGCTCGCTCTCGGGGGACGCCGCGCGTGCCGATGCGTCCCCTCGGAGCGGCCGTTTGGGGTTGTTCTCTGCGCTCATCTGTGCGTCACGCGCGCATCATCGCGCATAAGGATGGGGCACGGCGAGGCGTTAGCATAGGGTCCACATCCGGTTGTAACGTGGGGCGGGGCCTGGGCTGCGATCGAGAGCGGACAGGCCCTCGGTCGTATCCGGCGGATCGCCAGCGCTGCGGGCCGCCGGCTCTGAGGAATCGCACTCAACGGAAACGGGAATCGATGTCGGTAGTGGAACTGCAGGAGCTCGATGAGATCAAGGGCCTGTTGGCGAAGGGCCAGCAGGTGGGGGTGCTGACGTTCGCGGAGATCTCGACCGCCACCTCCGAGTTGGACCTCGACGAGTCGGACGTCGAGGAGCTGCACGGCTTCTTGGAGAAATCGGAGATCGAGCTCGTCGAGGACATCGATCCGGCGACGGCGGCGGCGCTGCAGGTGGAGCGCGCGCCCGACAAGCGCGGTCGGCGCAAAGCGAAAGCGGCGCTCGATCTTAAGCCGGACATGACCACCGACTCGCTGCAGCTGTTCCTCAAGGACATCGGCAAGGTGCGGCTGCTGACCGCCCAGGAGGAGGTCGATCTCGCCAAGCGGATCGAGCGCGGCGACCTCGACGCCAAGCAGAAGATGGTGGAGTCCAATCTCCGCCTGGTCGTGTCGATCGCCAAGAACTACCGCAACCAGGGTCTCCCGTTCCTCGACTTGATCCAGGAGGGCACGCTCGGGCTGGTGAGGGCGGCGGAGAAGTTTGACTACCGCAAGGGCTTCAAGTTTTCCACGTACGCCACCTGGTGGATCCGCCAGGCGATCGCCAGGGCGCTGGCGGACAAGGCGCGCACGATCCGCATCCCCGTGCACGTTGTGGAGAAGCTCAACAAGATCGGGCGCGCCGAGCGTAAGCTCGTGACCGAGCTCGGGCGCGAACCTACCGCCGAAGAGATCGCCGACATCACCGGGATCGACCCCGAAGAGGTCGACTCGATCAAGCGCTCCGCGCAGGCGCCGGTGTCGCTGGAGAAGCCCGTCGGCGACGAGGAGGAGTCGGAGTTCGGCCAGTTCATCGCCGACGAGCGCGCCGAGTCGCCCTACGAGCGCGCCGCCGAAATTCTCACCAAGGAGGCGCTCAGAGAGGCCCTGGAGAACCTCTCCTACCGCGAACGGCGCGTGCTGGAGCTGCGCTACGGCCTCGGCGGCGAGCACCCGCGCACGCTCGACGAGGTCGGGCGCACGTTCAACGTAACGCGCGAGCGCATCCGCCAGATCGAGAACCAGTCGCTCAAGAAGCTGCAGTCGCTGGCAGAGGCCCAAAAGCTCCGCGACGTCGCCTGACGCACGTCTCGGTGCGCCTGGCTGCGTCCTCCCTCCCTTACGTGCGTCTTGCACGCTGCGGTCGGTGCGTCCTTGCCAGTCACCCCGATACGCACGTCAGGAAACTGGTGTCGGTCACATGGATTCGGGGCTCAAGCAGAGTCAGGCACGAGCCGATGAGAGACTCATGTTCGACGTGCACGCAGCGCTGCGCAAGCTCGTGGCCAGCAAGGGCTCCGACCTCC
>DATMMB010000389.1:0-9870 GCA_035569895.1 Solirubrobacteraceae bacterium
ACGCCCACTTGTCGATGTGGTTGGCCTCATCGGCTGGAGTCAGCACCTCCGACTCGTCGACGTAGTCGACCTCCAGCGCTTCCAGCACCTGCGCCTCGACGAAGTGCCCGATGCGTGCCTTCGCCATCACCGGGATGCTGACCGCCGCCTGGATGCCGGCGACCATCTCCGGATCGGACATCCGCGCCACGCCGCCGTCGCGACGGATGTCGGCGGGCACGCGCTCCAGCGCCATCACCGCCGCGGCGCCGGCGTCCTCGGCGATCTTGGCCTGCTCGGCGCTCACCACGTCCATGATCACGCCGCCCTTCAGCATCTCCGCCAAGCCGGCCTTCACCGTGAACGTCGCTTCGTCGCGCATGAGAAAGAGTCTATCCGTCTCGATTCTCTTTTTATGGATGCCACTGGCACATGTGCCGGATAGGCGGCAAACCGCACATGCGACTAATAGCGCGGGTCCGGTCGGCGCATGCGCCGACCGGCGGGGGCGCGCATGCGCGCCCCCGAGGAACGGCCACATGTGGCCGTTCCAGGAAGGCCGCATGCGGCCTTCCTCCGACGCCGCATGCGGCGTCGGGCCACACGGCCTACTTCAACCGAAACGCCTTGATGCGGTCTTCGTACTGCGCCGAGTCGCGCGCGTACACGCCGTACGCGAGCGCCTGGATCAGCGACAGGAGCGCCGCGTGCGAGCGCACGTAGGCGGGCGAGTTAGAGGAGTAGTAGAGACGGATCTGTCCCAACTTGGCCACCTCCGAGAGGGTGGCGTCGGTGATCGCCGCCGTGCGCGCCTTGCGGTGGCGGGCCAGCTTCATCGCGCGCAGCACAAGCGGATGGGGGCGCCCCGCTGAGAGGCCGATCACGAGCGTTTGCTCGTCGATCCGCCCGAGGCGGCTGAGCGCCTCCTGGGAGGGGCTCGCGACCACGTCGACGCGCAGGTCCAGCAGCATCAGCAGGTGGCGCAGGTAGCTGGCGAAGAACGCCATCTGGTCGGTGCCGGCGACGAGCACCTTCTCCGCGCTGACGATTGCGTCGATCAGCTCGTCCACATCGGTGCGCGATACCTTGCGCGCGGTCTCCTCGACGTTCAGGTGATCGGCCGCGAGGGCGGCCTCGAACTCGTTCTGGTCGAGCGAGAAGAGCGGCGTCGAGCCGGTGCCATTGGCGCCGACGGCGCTCGCCGGGGCGGCGTGCACCCGGCGGTACTCCTCGCGCGCGGCCGCCTGCAGCTCGGGGAAGCCCTCGAAGCCGAGCGCCTGCGAGAAGCGCACGACCGTGGAGCTGGAGGTGTTGGCGCGGCGGGCCAGCTCCTCCGCAGTCTGGAAGGCTGCCTCGTCGAGGTGGTCGACGATGTACTGGGCGACGTCCTTCTGCGAGCGCGAGCACTCCTCAAAGCGCGTCTGGATGTACTTGGAAAGGCTCTGGCGCTCGCTGGCCGAAACGGGGACTCGCGCCTTTGGCGCGTGTCCCCCGGCTTCGGTCGGCGGCGCCTCGGCGATGGGGGTCGATCCCGTTCGCTTCATCGGCTCCCCCCTTTTCGACGCCGCCGGGGCCGACTCCTCCCGGCAGACTCGTGTTTCTCAGCGGAGCGTCTGCGCCAGCCGCACGAAGTAGTCGAGCGCCCGTGGGTTGGCGAGCGAGTCTACGCTCGCCGCCTGGGCGGGGGCGGCGCCCATCATGATCCGCTTCACCGGCACCTCGAGCGTCTTGCCCGACAGCGTGCGCGGCACCTCCTCGATCTGCAGCACCTCGTCGGGGACGTGCCGCGGCGAGCAGTCCTCGCGGATGCGGCGCTTGATCGCGGCCTTCAGCTCCTCGTCGAGCGTCACGCCTGGGCGCAGCACCACGAACAGCCACATCTCCAGGGTCCCCGCCTGCGCGCCGGCGACGCCGCCCGCACCCGCCGGCTGGCCGCAACGGCGGGGATCGATTCGGGAGACACTCGCTCCGCTCGCATCCCCGGATCGGCCAGCGCCGTGGGCGCGTGTCTCCCAGCTTCGGTCGCCGCGCGCGGGGATGTCGACGACGAGCGCGTCCACCACCTCCTCCACCGCGCCCGCCGCGCGGTAGATCTCGCTCGTGCCCATGCGCACGCCCTGGCGGTTGATCGTCGCGTCGGAGCGGCCATAGATCACCGCGCCGCCGCGCGCGGTGATCCTGATCCAGTCGCCGTGGCGCCAGACGCCGGGGTACATCGAAAAGTAGCTCTCGCGGTAGCGCGGCCCCACCGCCTGGCGCAGTGACGCGTCGGCGGCCTGCGCGCCCACGGATGCGCCGCCAGGCGGGTCGTTCCAGAAGCACAGCGGCATCGACGGCAGCGGCTCGGTCAGCACCAACTCGCCCACCTCATCCACGACGCTGCGCCCCCGCTCGTCCCACGCCTCCACGGCGCATCCGAGACAGCGGCATTGAAGCTCGCCCTCATACACCGGCAGCAGCGGGCAGCCGCCCACAAACGCCGTGCACACATCCGTGCCGCCGCTGGTGGAGAACAGCCACACGTCGGGCTTGACCTCTTTGTACACCCACGCGAAGCTCTCCGGCGCGAGCGGCGAGCCGGTCGCGCCGATGCTGCGCAGCGCGCTGAGGTCGAAGTCGCGCGCTGGGCGCACCCCCGCCTGCTCGCACGCGCTCAGGAGGCCGGCGCTGACGCCCATGCAGCTCATCCGCGTGCGCTCCGCCAGGCGCCACATCGCCCCCATGTCGGGGGATCCGGGGCTGCCGTCGTACAGCACGATCGCCGCGTCGGTGAACAGGCAGCCGAGCAGGAAGTTCCACATCATCCACCCCGTCGTGGTGAACCAGAACATACGGTCGCCAGCGTGCAGATCGAGGTGCAGGTGACTCTTCTTCAGCTGCTCCAGCAGGATCCCGCCGTGGCCGTGCACGATCGCCTTCGGCAGACCGGTCGTGCCCGAGGAGTACAGCACCCACAGCGGGTGCTCGAACGGCACCTGCTCGAACTGGAGCGGAGCGCCCTCGCCGCGCTCGCACAGCTCGTCCCAGGTGAGCGCGCCCGGCCACTCGGTCGGCGCCCCGCCCGCCGGCGTCGCCGGCGACGGGGGGTCGTGCGCGAACAGATAGGGCACGAGCACCGCGTGCTCCACGGTCGGCAGCTCGGCCACGATCTCGCCGACGACGGCGCGACGGTCGAAGTCCTTGCCGCCGTGGCGGTAGCCGTCGATCGCCAGCAGCACCTTCGGCTCGATCTGCCCGAAGCGGTCGACCACGCTGCGCGCGCCGAACTCCGGCGCGGCGCTCGACCAGATCGCACCGATGCTCGCGGTCGCGAGGAACGCGATCAGCGTCTCGGGGATGTTCGGCAGGTACGCGACCACGCGGTCGCCGCGCCCCACCCCCAGCGCGCGCAGACCCCCGGCGACGGCCGCCACTCGCGCCGCCAGCTCGCCCCAGCTCAGCTCGCCCAGCTCGCGCAGCTCGGAGGCGTGCAGCACCGCCGTCAGCCCCGGATCGCGCGGGCGGCCGGCACGCTGGCCGAAACGGGGATTCAGGTCGACCCGTGTCTCCCGGCTTCGGTCGAAACGGGGATGCTGGCCGAACGGGGGACCGCTTGGGGAGACACTCGCCCCGCTCGCATCCTCGAAGCGGCCAGCGCCGAAGGCGCGTGTCTCCCCGCTTCGGTCGCACAGTATGTTCTCGGCGTAGTTGAGCTCCGCGCCGCCAAACCAGCACGCACCGGGCATCGTGCGCGCATCCACTACCTCGAGGTAGGGGCGCGACCACAGCACGCCGAAGTAATCCCACACGGCCTCCCAGAAGCGCTCGATCTCCTCCACCGACCAGCGGCGCAGCTGCTCGTAGTCGCCGAACGTCCGCCCTTCGCGCGCGCCCGCCCAGCGCATGAAGTCGGTCAGGTGGGCACGCTCGCGTTCCCGCGCCGTGGGCTCCCACAGCGGCGCCTCTCGCTCACGACTCATTCCAGCCCTCCCCTTCGATCGCTCCCGGTCGTATCTCACCCCCAACTTTTCAACTCATACCCAATCATTCGTATAAGCTGAAAAACCCAGTATGCCAGGCCGATTCCCAGCGCGTCGTGGAGGGTCGCGCCGGTTATGCTCCCCAGCTGTGGACGCCGCCGCGCTGCGCGCGCACTTCCCGGTTCTCGACCGGCTCGCCTACCTGAACGCCGGCACCGACGGGCCGCTTCCGGGCGCCGCCGCCCGGGCCGCCGCCGAGGAGATCGCCAAGGAGGCTGAGCGGGGCCGCGCGTACGCCCACTTCGAACGCCGCCACGAGCTCGGCGCCGCGCTGCGCGGCGCCTACGCCGCGCTGCTGGGCTGCACCGCCGACGATCTCTCGCTCACCACCTGCACGAGCGAGGGGCTGTCGCTGGTGATCGACGGATTGTCGCTGGGCGCGGGCGATGAGATCCTCACGAGCGAGGAGGAGCACCCGGGGCTGCTCGGGGCACTGATCGCCGCGCGCGAGTTGCACGGGGCCGCGATCCGCGCCGTGCCGTGGATGGACCTGCCCGGCGCGGTCGGCCCCCGCACGCGGCTGATCGCCTGCTCGCACGTGAGCTGGATGACCGGCTCGCCCGCCCCCGCCGCGCTCGCCAAGCTGGCCGGGACGGAGGTGCCGGTGCTGCTCGACGGCGCCCAGGGGGTGGGCGCGATTCCGGTGGACGTGCACGCGCTCGGCTGCGCCGCCTACGCCGGCCCCGGCCAGAAGTGGCTGTGCGGGCCCGACGGCACGGGAATGTTGTACACCACCCCCGCGCTGCGCGAGCGCCTCGCGGTGGGGCGTCGCGGCTACGCCAACCTCGCCGACCCCGGCGCCGGCCTGCACGCCACGCTGCACCCCAACGCCCGGCGCCTGGACACGCTCTCGCTGAACGCCGAGACGGTTGCGTGCGCGGTCGCGGCCCACGGAGTGCTCGAGCGGTTTGGCTGGGGTGCGCTGCACGAGCGCGCCCTGCGTCTCGCGGCGCTGCTCGCGCGGCGGCTTGCAGAGATCGGCCGCGCGGTCGTCCCCCACACGGGCGCTTCCGGCACAGTGCAGGGCACGCTCATCTCCTTCTCCAGCCCCGACCCGCCGGCCGAGCGCGAGCGGCTGGCCGAGCGCGGGGTGATCCTGCGCGATATCCCCAACCACCCGTGGCTGCGCGCCTCGGTGGGCGCATGGAACGATGAGGGGGACATCGAGCGGCTGGTCGGCGCCCTGGCGGCATAGTCACATCCTCCTCAGGGATCGATCCTGCACAACCCCGAAATAGGGCCTGCAGGGAGGGGATGTCGAGGCGGCTGGTCGGCGCCCTGGCAGAATATGCGGCGCCGGAGTCTTAGAGGCCTCTTAGGTCTTAATGATCTCTTAGCACCGTTTCCGCTTTGCTATTCGGTGCGGGCGAGGATTTACGACCGCGCACACCCTCACGATCCCTCCATGAGCGCCTCGCCTCCACAGACGCCACCACTGCCGCCACCCTTCCCCGAGCCGGAAGAGCCCCCCGCGGGGGTGGCCGAGCTCGAGGCGCCTACGGTGGCAGCGAGCAGTGAGGCGCCAGCGCTGGAGACACCGACCGTGGCAAGGAAGCCGGCGCGCGCGCCGCGCCTGCCCTCGCTGCGCCCCCCGAGCGCGGCGACGCTGGCCAAAACGGGGATGCGAGCCATGGGCGAGCGTCTCCCGGCTTTGGTCGGCTGGGCCGCGCTCGCGCCGATCCTCGCGCTGTCGGCCGTGCTCAACACCGAGAAGCTCTCGCAGAACGGCTACGCCAACGTCTTCTATGCGGCCGGCGTCAAGTCGATGCTCGGCTCCTTCCACGACTTCCTCTTCAACTCGTTCGACCCCGGGGGGCTGGTCACGGTGGACAAGCCGCCACTCGCGCTGTGGGCGCAGGTGGCGAGCGCGAAGGTGTTCGGCTTCTCCCCCCTCAGCCTGCTGCTGCCGGAGGCGATCATCGGCGTGGTCACCGTCGCGCTGCTGTACGGGGCGATGCGGCGCCCCTTCGGCCGGCCGGCCGCTCTGCTCGGCGCGCTCGCGCTGGCGGTGTTCCCTTCGTTCGTCGCGGTCTCCCGCGACAACGGCGTCGACCCCGCGCTGATCCTGCTGCTGCTGCTCGCCTGCGCCGCCGCGCTGCGCGCGAGCCGCACGGGCGGCTGGCCGTCGCTGCTCGCGAGCGCCGCGTGCGTGGGGCTCGCGTTCAACACGAAGACGCTCGCCGCGTACCTCGTCGTGCCGGGGATCGCGCTCGGCTTCTTGCTGTGCGCGCCCGGCTCGCTGGCGCGCCGCCTCCTGCAGCTGCTCGCCGCGGGGCTCGTGCTCGGCGCGGTCTCCTTCTCGTGGATCGCGTTCGTGGAAGCGACGCCCGCCTCCCAGCGTCCATACGTCGGCGGCTCCACCGACAACACCGAGCTCAACCTCACGTTCGGCTACAACGGCTTCGGGCGGGTCGAAGGCCAGGTCGGCGGACCCAATCAGATCTTCGTCAAACTCGGCGCGGTCGCGCCGTTCCCCGCGCGCACGCACACGATCCTGCGCACCAAACGCACGCACGCGCCCACGCACGTGCCCAACCCGCTGCTGCCCGACGGCCACTTCACCAACCCCACGCCGTTCGGCGGCCCCACCGGACCGCTGCGACTCTTCCACTACGGCCTCGGCGGACAGAGCGCGTGGCTGCTGCCGTTCGCGCTGCTCGGCCTGGTCGCGCTCGCGCTCTCGATCCTGTGGCCGCCGCGGGGGACCGCACCTGAGGCCGGGGAGCAGGAGTCGTCAGCGGCGGGAGGGGCGTCAGCCGGCGGAGAGGGCAACGATGGCGTCGTCGTGGCAGCCAGCGCCAACGACCGCGCAACCACCGGCGCCATCAGCAGGGCCGCATGGTGGGGACGCGTGCAGCGCGACCCCCGCACCGCGGGGCTGTTCGTGTTCGGTGGCTGGTTCCTCGTCGAGGCTGTGCTGCTGAGCTTCGGGCAGGGCATCATTCACCCCTACTACGTTTCCGCGATGGGCCCCGGCGCCGCGGCGATGGTTGGCGCGGGCGCGGTCGCTTTCGCCCGCTTCGCCCGGGCGCGCGACTGGCGTGTGCTGCTGCTGGCGCTCGCGGTCGCGCTCACCGTCGCGGCGCAGCTCGTGCTGCTGCGCCGCGAACACTACGCCCACTGGCTGCCACCGGTGCTGATCGCCGCCACCGCCGCCGGCGTGCTCGCGCTGCTGGCGGTGCGCCGCCTGGCGGTCCCCGCCACCACGCTGATCGTCGGAGTGCTGCTGATCGCCCCCACCGCGTTTGCCACCACCACCTGGTCGGTGCCGGTCGAGGGCACATTCCCAGCGGCCGGGCCGAAAGTCGCCGGCGGCCTCGGACCCTACGGGGTCGATGCCCACAACGTGAAAGTCGACCGCGACCTGCTGCGCTACATCGACGCTCGCCACCCCACCCGCAGGTGGGAAGTGCTCACGGTCTCCTCGAACACCTCCGCGACGATGATCCTGTTGGGCTTCCGCGCCGGCGCCGTCGGCGGCTACAGCGGCACCGACCCCGCGCTCGACGGGCGGGACCTCGCGCGGATGGTGGCGCGCCGCGAAGCGCGCTACGTGGTGCTCGGCGGCGCCTACTCCTCGCGCGGGGGCAACCTCGCCACCAAGGCGGTGATCCGCGCCTGCCGCTACATCCCCTCCGAAGTGTGGCTGCACTTCCCGCGCTGGTCGATTTACAGCCTCGCGCTGTACGACTGCGCCGGGGCCGAACGGCGGCTGGCCTCAGCCTCAGCCTGAGCTACGCCACGACTGACAGCTGGCGGTCGAACGCGCGCGCGAACAGCTCGCTCTCCCGGCCCGCCGCCCAGCGCGGAACCGCCACGCCGCCGTCGGCCAGCAGCCGCAGCTGCACCGAGCCGTTGCGGCTGCTCAGCTCCGTGTCGCGCACCAGCTGATCGCGCGAGCGCTCCAGGTCCTCGGCGAGCCGCAGCAGCACCGCGCAGCGGTCGAGACGGGCGGCGTCGCCGGGGTCGAACAGCGCTGCCAGCGGGCCGGGGTCGGGCAGGCCCTTGCGGTGGTAGCGCGCCGCCTGCGCCACGATCGCGGCCTCGATCGGGCTGAAGCCGGGCAGGCCGGCGCTGAGGATCAGGTAGCGCGAATGCTTGTGGTGGTCGTCGTAGTCCACCGACATGCCGATGTCGTGCAGCATGCACGCCGCCCACAGCAGCTCGCGCTCGGTCGCGTCGCCCGCGTGCAGGCGAAGGCGCGCGAGCTGGTCGAACATCCCCAGCGCCAGCGCCGCCACATGGCGCGTGTGCGCGCCGTCCACGCGGTAGCGCGCCGCGAGGTTGATCACCGAGGAACGCCGCACGTCCTCGAACAGCGGCGGCTTCTCGGGGGCGTCGGGATCGCCAGGAGGGTGGCGCAGCCGATCGAAGGCGGGCGCGTCGCGCCCCTCTTTTTTAGATAGGTGGCGCTCGAAGAACACGCCCTCGCGCAGGCCGGCCTCGGTCACCTCCAGCGCCTCGAACCCGCCGGCGAGCAGCGCGCCCTCCACCACCACCGCGCCGGCGAGGATCAGGTCGGCGCGCGTCGGCTTCACGCCCGGCACGTTTGCGCGCTCCGCCGGCGGGAGCGCCGCCAGTCGCTCGATCGCCTGCGCGAGCGCCTCGCGGCTCACCACCATCCCCTGCACGCCGTTGCCCGGCAGCCCCTCCGCGCGCTGCGCCACCGCGGCGAGGCTGCGCACCGTGCCGCCGATCCCCACCAGGCGCCGGCCGGCGCCTGCCAGCCACGCGGCGCTTTGCAGCTCCGCGGCGACGTGCTCGCGCAGCTGTTGCAACTGTCCGCGCTTCGGCGGGTTGGGGCCCGACAGGAAGCGCTCG
Source organism: Solirubrobacteraceae bacterium (assembly GCA_035569895.1). Classification (GTDB taxonomy): domain Bacteria; phylum Actinomycetota; class Thermoleophilia; order Solirubrobacterales; family Solirubrobacteraceae; genus Palsa-744. Next base: position 8,820 of record DATMMB010000389.1, read on the forward strand.
GTCATGCGCACCGCCCCCACTCGCCACGAGCCCGACTCGCGCGCGAGGCGGTCTTCGACGCGCACCAGCTGCATCGAGCCGCCACCGAGGTCGAGCACGCATCCGTCGGTGAGCGTCGTGGAGTTCACGGCCGCCAGATAGCCGTAGCGGGCCTCCTGCTCGCGGCTCAAGACGCGGATCGGCAGCTTCGTGCGCTCGCGTGCCCGCGCGAGGAACGCCGGCGCGTTCTCGGCGTCGCGGATCGCGCTGGTCGCCACCGCGTCCACCGCGCCGTTCTCCAGCCCCGCCGCCTCGCAGAAGTGGTCGAACACGTCAAGCGCCGCCAGCGCCCTGCGCACAGGCTCCTCGCCGAGCTTGCCCGTCGCCGCCATCCCTTCGCCGATCCGCACCGGCTGATAGATCTCGTCGGTGCGCTGCCACCACCCCTTCGCCGCCGTGAACACGACGAGGCGAAACGAGTTGGAGCCGAGGTCGATCACCGCCAGGCGACTGCGCGACTTCATCCTCTGAGCGTATTGCGCTCACCGGCGGGTTCGGGGGGCTTGCGCGGGGACGGCGTCGAAGCCTCGCTGAGCTTCGGGCCACCGCGCCGCGTCTGTTGTCGTACCGCCGAGGCCGGCGCGCCCGATCGTTAGGGTGGGCGGGGAGTCGCGCCGTGACATCCGATCAGGCCAAATCAGACCCCGGGGAGCCCCCGCGGGAGCACCCGCGGCCGGTGGCCGTGTCGAACCCGCCCCCGCGCTTCGACGAGTGGCGGATCGAGCTGCACGGGCGCCGCGTGGTTTATCGGATCGCGGGCGGCGGCCCGCCGGTGGTGCTGATCCACGGCATGCTCAACTCCTCCAGCCACTGGCGCGCGGTGGCGCTGAACCTCGCTCGCGAGCACACCGTGATCGCGCCGGACCTGATCGGGCACGGCGACTCCGCGGCGACCCGCGGCGACTACTCGCTGGGGGCGCACGCCGCCAGCATCCGCGACCTGCTGGCCGCCTTGGACATCGACCGCGCGAGCATCGTCGGGCACTCGCTCGGGGGCGGCGTGGCGATGCAG
>DATMMB010000390.1:0-4554 GCA_035569895.1 Solirubrobacteraceae bacterium
TCGATCGGCGATGACGCCGCCCGGCGCTCGTTCATGCGCAACCTGATCGGGCTACGGATCGTTCTGACGCTCGCGGGGGCGGCCGGCGCGATGGCCTTCGTGCTCGTGGCCGGCTACCCGCGGGTGCTGGTCGAGGGCACCGCCCTGGCCTGCGTGGGCCTGCTCTTCGGGGCCCTGCAGATCACCCTGGCGATCCCGCTGACCGCGCGCCTTCGCCTCGGCTGGCTGGCCACCAGCGACTTCCTTGCCCAGTTCGTCACGGCGATGTCGATGATCGTCCTGGTGCTCGCGGGGGCGCAGCTGCTGCCCTTCTACGCGGTGGCCGCGCTCACCGCGCTGGTGACGCTTATGCTGACCACCGCGCTGGTGCGCGGTGAGATCAGCCTGCGTCCCGCCTTCTCGATCGAGCGGTGGCGCGCGCTGCTGTCGCAATCTGTCGTCTACGCGGCGGCGACCGCACTGGGGGTCGTGTACTTCCGCGTCGTCGTGATCGCGATGTCGCTGCTGGCGAGCGGCAGGCAGACCGGGTACTTCGGGCTCTCCTTCCGTGTGCTCGACCTCGTCAACGGGATCCCGTGGCTGCTGATCACCTCGGCCTTCCCGATCCTCTCGCGGGCGGCGCGCGATGACAACGAGCGGCTGCGCTACGCGTTACAGCGCCTGTTCGACGGCAGCCTCGTGGTGGGCGGCTTCTTCTCGCTGTGCGTGGTGATCGGCGCGCCCTTCGCGGTGCAGGTGGTGGGCGGACCGAAATACCAACCGTCGGCGGAGGTGCTGCAGATCATGGGCCTCGGCCTGACCGGCACCTTCCTGATGGTCACATGGACCTTCACCCTGCTCACGCTGCGGCTGTTCCGCCAGCTGATCCTGGTCAACTGCCTGATCGTGGCGCTCGCGGTCGTGCTCTGCGCGATCCTGATCCCCGCCTACCAGGCGCGCGGCGCCGCCGTTGCCACCGCCACATTGGAGGTGGTGCTGGCCGGCGGCTACGCGATCGTACTCGCCCGCTCCCGGCCCGACCTGCGTCCCTCCCTGGGGGGGGTGCCCCGCGTCGCACTCGCATTCGCAGCGGCGTTCGCGGTCGGCGCTCTGCTGCCGGTCCCGTCGGTGTTCGCCACCATCGCCGCGTCGCTGGTTCTCCTGGCCGGGCTGTTGGCGCTGCGCGCCCTGCCGTCGGAGTTCCTCGAAGCGCTGCGCGGACGTTCGCCCATGGGACGTTCGCCTATAAGGTGAGTCGATGGTGCCCGCCACAATCCCGCTGGACGCCCCCAAGTCCGACACTTACTACACGCTCTCGCGCGCGGAGACGCTGGCACACCTGCCCAAGCCCGCAGGCCGGGTGCTCGACGTCGGCTGTGGCGAGGGCGGGGCCGCGAAGCTGCTGCGCGAAGGCGGCGCCACGTGGATCAGCGGCATCGAGCTGCTGGCGGACCCCGCTGCGCGCGCCGCACAGGTATACGACGAGGTGCTGGTGGGTGACGCGCTGGAGCAGCTGCCCGCGGCGGGCGGTCCCTTCGACACGATTCTCTGTTACGACGTGCTTGAGCACCTCTACGACCCGCTCGCGCTCGTGCGCGCACTGCGCGAGATGGCGGCGCCCGGCGGGCGCCTGCACGTCTCGGTCCCCAACGCCAGCCACATCTCGCTGCTGCGCGACCTGATTCTCCGCGGGACCTTCGGCTACGAGCCCGCCGGCCACCGGGATGCGACACACATCCGCTGGTTCACCCGCCGCGACATCCTCGCGCTGGTGGGCGAGGGCGGCTGGCAGGTGCAAGCGGTGGCCTGCTCGCAGCTGCACCGCTCGCGCCGGCTGCACACGCTCACGCATGGACGCTCTACGGAGTTCCTGGCGGGACAGTGGTATGTGCTTGCCCGTCGCGACGCTTGATGGACGGGGTCGACGTATCGGTATGCGTGCCGGTCTACCGAGCGCACGCGGAGCCGAACCTCGCGACCGTGGCCGCCACGATGGGGCGCGCGCTCGGGGGTCTGCGCGGTGAGCTGATCGTCGCGCTCAACGGCGTCTCCACCTCGGCGGCGGGCGCTCCGGAGTGGGCGCGCACGGTTGATCTGGGCATCAACCGCGGGGTCGCGCCGGGCTGGAACGCCGCCGCCGCCGCGGCGAGCGGGGCGGTGCTCGTCTTCGCCAACGACGACCTCGCGCTCGGCGAGGGATCGCTGAGGCTGATGCACGACGCGCTGCTCGCCCACCCGGAGGCGGGGGTCGTCGGGCCCGACGGCACCCGCTGGGATCTGCGTGTGCCCAAGCACCTCGAACGCCTCGACCTGTCCGGCCTCGCGCCAGGCGAGCTGCGCAGCTGCGACGTGGTCGCCGGCTACCTGTTCGCGGCCCGCCGCGAGGTCTTCGACGCGGTGGGCGGCTTCGACGAGGCCTATGCGCCCTGCTCGATGGAGGAGGTCGACTTCTGCACCACGGTCCGCAAGCGCCTGGGGCTGGAATGCTGCGCGATCGCGGGCGTGCGCTCCGATCATGAGTACCAGATCTCGATCGCCAGTCCATGGCGGCGCATCCGCCACAACGGACGCGCCGAGCTGCTGCGCTCGGTGCACGTGCGCAACCGCCGCCACTTCAAGCGCAAGTGGCGGGGGGTGGTGTAGCGGGTCTCCGTCGCTGGAGGGCGCGACATCTCGCGGCCATAGTCGCGGCCCGCGCGCGATCACCCGCGTGCCGCGTGCCAGGCGCGTTCGTAGCTCTCCAGCGTGCGCTGCGCGGTGGCCTCCCAGGTGAACCCCGCCGCCCGCCGCCGGCCCGCGTCGGCGAGGCGCCGGCGCAGCGGCTCGTCGTCGAGCAGCGCGATCAGCGCGGCGGCGATCTCCGGCGCGGAGCGCGGGTCGAAGTAGCGCGCCGCCTCCCCGGCGACCTCGGGCATCGCCGAGACGTTCGAGCAGGCCACCGGCACGCCGTGGCGCATCGCCTCCAGCAGCGGCAGACCGAAGCCCTCGTTCAACGAGGGCATTGCGAAGCAGCTCGCCGCCGCGTACAGCCCCTCGAGGTCGGCCTCCGCGACGTAGTCGGGGAAGGCGACGTGCGCGCCCACGCCGAGCTGCGCCGCCAGCGAGCGCAGCTCCTGCTCGTGCGGGGTGGGGCGGCCGGGCAGCACGAGCATCGCCGCGGGGTGGCGGGCGAGCACGGCCGGCAGCGCCTCGATCAGCCGCGCGAGGTTCTTGTGGACCTTCTTCGCTGAGACGGCGAGCACGATCGGGCCGGCGCCCAGCTCCAATCGCCTGCGCAGCTCGAGCGCCGGCGTGGGAGCCCCGCGCGCCTGCGTGCCGGGGCCGAGCGGGATCACGTCGATGCGCTGTGGGTCGACGTGCAGGTGCTCGACGATCTCACGCGCGGCTGCGTGGGAGATCGCGATCAGCCGATCGGCGCGACGCGCGACGCGCGGGACGACCGTCCGCCACAGGCGCATTGTCGCCGGATGGTCTTCGTCCGGAGCGATGACCCAGATCACGTCGGGCAGCATCACGACGTTGACGGCCCGCGTGCGCAGCGGTGCCGTGAACGCGACGCTGTGCAGCAGATCCACGCGTCTTGCGGCGATTGCGCCGAGCAGTGTCAGCTCCGAGACGGCCTTCAGCCCGGGCAGGCCGAGCAGTGGATGCGTGACGAGCTCGACCTCGCCGCTCCACTCCTCGCGCGCCAGCCGCTGACGGCCGCGGGCACTGCAGAAGAGGCTGAAGCGCGCCGCGGGCGCGAGCCGCACGAGCTCGGGCACGATCGCCCGCACGTACGTTTCGAGGCCGCCCATCTGGCCCTCGAGGAAGACGGCGTTGAGCCCGATGCGCCGTGGGAGGTCAGCGCTCATCGACGGCGGCGCAGCGGGACGCGGCGGCGCGCATGCGCCTGCTGGCGCGGCTGTCCCGACGCGCCCTCACCTGCTCCTCCGGAGCTTGGCCTATTCATCCCGAGGACGGCTGGCGGGGCCGCAGATGCGCCCAGTGCATCTTGAGGGGGCGCTCTTTGAGCAGCGCTGCGCGCTGGCGCGGGGTTGCGAACGAGATCTCCTCGGGGATGTCCCGCTGGCGCGGCAGCGCGTCGATGATCTCGATCTCGTGGCTGGCGGCGAAGCGCGCGCAGATCGTCGAGGTGATCGAGGGGTCGACGAAGTCGTGCAGCTCGACGAGGATCGTCCAGCCGCGCAGCCGCGGCGCGAGCTGCGGATCGAGCAGCGCGAGCTCTCCCCCCTCGCAGTCCGACCATAACGCGACGCCCCGCTCGGGGAAGGCGTCGAGCGACGCCGGGTCGCACAGGCCGCCGATCCGCACGCGCTCACCCACGCCGTTGAGCTCGGCCATCGCCGCGCACCGCTCCCGCGCGGCCGCGTCGATGTCGAAGGCGTGCACCGTCGCGCGCGGGATCGTCAGCGCGAAGCCGATCACGTAGAAGCCCTCGGCGCTGCCGACGTCGATCACGTGCGTGAGGTCGTCCGCGATCCATTCCTCGACCACCCCGTGCAGTTCGCGCTCGTAGGTGCCGGCCAGCTTGGCCACGAGATCGCCGGCGGTCGCTTCGAGGCCCGGGATGTA
>DATMMB010000391.1:0-10293 GCA_035569895.1 Solirubrobacteraceae bacterium
AGGCGGCGCTTCTGGCCGCGCGCACCGGCAGGCGCGAGATCGGCCAGGACGAGCTGGAGGAGGGGATCATGCGCGTGATCGCGGGTCCCGAGAAGAAGACCCGCGTGATGAGCGAGAAGGAGCGCAAGATCACTGCCTACCACGAGATGGGCCACGCGCTGGTGAGCCACTTCCTCGAGCACTCAGACCCGGTGCACAAGATCTCTGTGATCTCGCGCGGCCAGGCGCTCGGCTACACGATCTCGATGCCCCAGGAGGATCGCTTCCTCACCACGCGCGCGGAGCTCAACGACACGATGGCGATGACGCTCGGCGGACGCGCCGCGGAGGAGATCGTGTTCAGCGAGATCACCACCGGCGCGTCCAACGATCTCGAGAAGGTGACCGCCACCGCCAAGCAGATGGTGATGCGCTTCGGCATGTCCGAGAAGCTCGGCCCGCGCGTGTTCGGTCACGAGCACTCCCAGCCGTTCCTCGGCAGGGAGTTCTCCACCGAGCCCGACTACTCCGATGAGATCGCGCGCGAGATCGACGACGAGGTCAGGCGGATCGTCGAGGCCGCCCACCAGCGCGCCCGCGACATCCTCACCGAGCACCGCAAGAGCCTCGGCTCGATCTCGGAGATTCTCGTCAAGCGCGAGACGTTGGAGAAGGAGGAGTTCCACGCGCTGCTCGAAGGCAAGAGCGAGCAGGAAGTGTTCGGCGCCGAGGAGCCTCGCGCGCCCGAGCTGCCGCCCGCGCCGCCCGCGCCGGCGGAGCGGCCCGAGCGCGAAGCGCCGCGCCCGCTGCCGCGTCCGGGGCTGGCCGGCGGCACGGCTGATATGCGGGCTGACAGCGTCTACCGATCGTAGATCGGCCAGCGCCTGGCTGCGTCCTCCCTCGCTCGTGTGCTGCTGGCCGAAACGGGGACTCGCGCCGAAGGCGCGTGTCTCCCGGCTTCGGTCACTTCGCTCGGTGCGTCCTTGCCAGCCACGGCTAGACGCTTGTCAGATGGCTTGGTCATAGATCTCGCGATGGGCTACCACTTCCGCATCATGGGCGTCGTCAACGTGACGCCCGACTCGTTCTCCGACGGGGGGCTTTATCTCGACCCGCAGGTCGCGATCGCGCACGGGCGGCAGCTGGCGGCGGAGGGGGCCGAGATCCTCGACGTGGGCGGAGAATCGACGCGCCCGGGCGCCGAGCCGGTGAGCAGCGAGGAGGAGTTGCGACGCGTGATGCCGGTGGTGGAGGGGCTGGTGGGGGCGCGCACAACAACGGCTGTTTCGTCGCCCACCATCTCGATCGACACCGCCAAGGCCGCCGTCGCCCGGGCGGCACTCGACGCGGGCGCGACGCTGGTCAACGACGTGACCGCCCTGCGCGGCGATCCCGAGATGGCGGCGGTGGTGGCGCAGAGCGGTGCGGAGTGCTGCCTGATGCACATGCGGGGCGAGCCGCGCACGATGCAACACGGGCGGGGCGAGGAGTGGTACGACGACGTGGTTGATGATGTGAAGGCGTTCCTCGAAGCGCGGATGGCGTTCGCCGTTGAGCGGGGCATCGCAGAGGAGCGGATTCTGCTCGACCCGGGCATCGGGTTCGGCAAGACGGTGGAGCACAATCTGCAATTGCTGCGCCGGCTCCCCGAGCTCGCCGCGCTCGGCCGCCCGCTGGTGGCGGGCACCTCGCGCAAGAGCTTCCTCGGGCGCCTGCTCGGCGACGCCCCGCCCGCCGCCCGCCTCCCCGGCACGATTGCCACCTGCGTGCTCGCGTACGAGCGCGGGGCCAGCGTGCTGCGCGTGCACGACGTCGCCCCGGTGCGCGCCGCGCTGACGGTGGCCGCTGCTACGTTGGGCGCGCGATGAGCGACGATCCGCTGGAGGAGGGCCGTCCCGACGCCGAGCGCGGCGGCGAGAACGACGGGCAGGAGCGTTACCGCGACGCCGAGGGCGAGGGGCACGAAGCCGAGGAGGAAGAGGACGACGAGGAGGAGGGCGAGGAGTCCGACGAAGGCGGGGAGTCGGTGACGATCGAGATCACCGGCCTGTCGCTCTACACCCACCACGGCGTGAGCGCCGCCGAGCGCGAGGTCGGCCAGCGGCTGCTGCTCGACCTGCGACTGGAGGTGGGGGAAACCGACGCGACCGTCACCGACCGCATCGAGGACACCGTCGACTACGGCGAGGTGTGCCAGCTAGTGTGGCTGGTCGCCCAGCAGCGCTCCTACCGGACGCTGGAGCGGCTGTGCAGCACGATCGCCGAGCGGCTGCTGGCCGACTACGAGCTCGAAGGGGTGTGGGTGAAGATCACCAAGCCCGAGCCGCCGATCGCGCTGCCGGTGGCCGAAGTGTCGGTCGAGGTGTGGCGCGAAGCGGAGGATTAACTGGGGGGAGGGCAAGCCCTCCCCCCAGTACTCCCCTCCCGCGGTGGGGTTTTCGTGCCCGGGCCGGCGGAGCCGGCCCTTGCGGCTTGGCGACGGGCCTGGGGGGACGCTGTTTTTTGGTGAGGGGATGCCCGCGCGCGGAAGTTAGTTAGCACTAACTCATAAGGATGTGATATGGTGGCGGCGTGGCGCGGCTGACCACACCGCTGAGAGGCTCGGTGAGGCGATGATCGACCGCCTCGCGCACCTGGCGACAGAGCGCACGCGGCGGGTGCTGCTCACCGCCGGCGTGGTGTTCGTGCTCGCGGCGGCGATCGGCGCCCCTGTCGTCTCGATCCTCAAGAGCGAAAACTCCGAATTCCAGGCGCACAACGCGCAGAACCAGCAGGTGCTGCGCGCGATCGAACACGCCACCGGGCAGTCGGCGGAATACGGCGTCGTCGCGCTCGTGCCGGCTGCCGCCGACGTGCGCACCGACCCCGCCGCGGCGGGTGGGGCGCGGCGGGTGGCGGCGCTGCTGGCGGCCCAGCCCGGCTTCCAGCGCGCGCTCTACTACGGCGCCCCGGGGCCGGCGTCGCATCTGCCCGCGCTCGTCTCCCGCGACGGCCGCGCCACGCTCGTGCTCGCCGCGTTCGCCAACCAGGACCGCGCGGCGGCGGCGGTCGCGCGCGCGCGACCCGCCGTGACCGGCGACGGCGTGCGCTTCGGCGGCAACAACGTCACCTACCACGAAATCAACGAACGCACCGCCGCCGACCTCAAACGGGCGGAGTCGTTCGCGATCCCGATTCTCCTGCTCCTCTCCTTCTGGGTGTTCCGCGGGCTGATCGCCGCCGCGCTGCCGCTGCTGGTGGGGGGCTTCGCGATCGTGCTCACCTTCCTGGCGCTGCGCGTCATCGATCACGTGCTCGGGCTGTCGGTGTTCGCCGTCAACCTCGTCACCGGGATGGGCCTCGGGCTGGGGATCGACTACAGCCTGTTCGTGCTCTCGCGCCACCGCGAGGAGCTCGCGAAGGGCCACGACACCGCCACGGCGATCGCGCACACGCTGCGCACCGCGGGGCGCACCGTGCTGTACAGCTCGCTCGCGGTCGCCGGCGCCGCCGGCTCGATGCTGGTGATGCCGATGAAGTTCCTGTACTCGATGGGCGTCGGCGGCATGATTGTGGCGCTGTCCGCCGGCGCGGTGTCGCTGCTCGTGCTCCCCGCCGTGCTGGTGGCGCTCGGCCCGCGCATCAACGCGCTCGCGCCCGCGCGGTTGCAGCGCAACGCCGCGCGTGCCGCGCGCCCGGAAGAGCACGGCGCGTGGTATCGGCTGGCGCGTGGGGTGATGGCCCGTCCCGGCGCCGTCGCGGCGGGCACCGCCGTGGTGCTGCTCGCGCTCGCCTCGCCGGCGCTGCATCTCGCGCTGACACCCGCCGACTCGCATGTGCTGCCGGCCTCCTCCGAACCGCGTGAGGTGGCCGAAGCCATCGGCCGCCGCTTCGCCGTCGACGGCGCGCAGACGGTGACGTTGGTGGTGCGCGCGGGGCGGGCGGGATCCAATTCTGGCGCCCCCGCGGTCACCGCACTCGCCGCCCGCGCGCGGGCGGTCGCCGCCGGCCAGGCGACGCCCGTCGGCCCGCCGCGCTACCTCGGCCGCGACACGTGGACGGTGGAACTGGTGCCGCGCGGCAGCGTCGGCTCGGCCGCCAACCAGCAACTGGTACACCGCCTGCGCGCGCTCGCCACCGATGACGGCGTGCCAGTCGGTGGTAGGGCGGCCAACAAAGAAGTGGCAAGCGTCGCCTCGACCCTGCTCGTCGGCGGCGGCACCGCGTGGTTTGTCGACCAGAAGGCGGCGATCGCCGCGAACGTGCCGCTCACGCTCGCGATCCTCGCAATCGTCACCGGCGGCTTCCTGTTCATGATGACCGGCTCGCTGATCGTGCCGCTGCTGGCGCTGCTCATGAACCTGCTGACGGTGGCGGTCGGCGCCGGGCTGCTCGTGGTGGTGTTCCAGCGCGGCCACCTTTCCTCGCTGCTCGGCTTCACCCCGATCGGCGGCCTGGAGGAGTCGAACCTCGTGCTGCTGTTCATCATCGCGTTCGCGCTGTCCACCGACTACGGCGTGTTTCTGCTCGCGCGCATCAAGGAGGCCCACGACGGCGGCCTCCCCGCCCGCGACGCGGTCGCGCACGGCCTCGAGCGCACCGGGCGCCTCGTGACCGCCGCTGCGCTGCTGTTCTGTGTGGCGATCGGCGCGTTCATGACCTCCGACATCTTCTTCATCAAGGAGCTCGGCTTCGGCGCCGCGCTCGCGGTGGCGATCGACGCGACGTTCGTGCGCGCGCTGCTCGTCCCCGCGCTGATGGGCTCCCTCGGCGAGCGCGCCTGGTGGGCGCCACGTCCGCTGCGCCGCCTGCACGCGCGCATCGGATTGCGCGAGAGCGGCGGTCCCGAGGTCGGCGAGGCCGCGGGGGCGTAGGCTGACGCCGTGCCCCCGCGCACCGGCCTGCTCGGTCTCGGCTCCAACATCGGCGACCGCCGCGCCAACCTGCAGGCGGCGGTCGACGGTCTGCCACGCGCCGGCGTGGATGTGACGGCGAGCTCCTCGGTGTATGACACCGACCCCGTCGGTGAGGTGACCGGCCAGCCGAGCTTTCTCAACGCCTGCCTACGCGTGTGCACGGCGCTCGAGCCGCTGGAGCTGCTGGACGCAGTGAAGGTGCTGGAGGGCGAGCTGGGTCGCGCCGGCGGCGGCCCCAGGCATGGCCCGCGGACGATCGACATCGATATTCTGCTGCTGGGCGAGGTGGAGATGCGTGACCAGCGCATGCGTTTGCCGCACGACCAGCTGCACAACCGTCGCTTCGCGCTGATCCCGGCGCTGGAGCTGGATTTCGAGCTGCGCACCCCAGACGGCGCCCGCCTGGCCGATGCGCTGGCCGCGCTGCCGCCCGGCGAGGGCGAGGGCGTGCGCTGGGCGGGGCCGCCCCTGGCGCTGGAGGCGCCGGCGGTGCCGTCAGCCGCTCCTTGATGCCGCCGCTCCCACGCGGCAGCTCCCCCGAGGCGCCTACGCCGCCGCGCCCGCGGGCACCCACTCCGCCGGCAACGTCCCCGCCGAGATTTCGCCGACCATCGGTGGGAAGTAGCGCGTGAGGGCCGCCGCGGGGTGGCCGTCGATCAGAGGACGCACGTCTCCGATCGTCTGGAGCAGGCGGATGGTGGAGCCGATCTGCAGGTCGGCGGCGTTGGGCTGCTCCCCGCCGAGCAGCCCTTCCGCGATCCACGCATCGATCTGCTCGAGCTGGCCGGCGAGCGCGGCGAGGTCGGCCCGCACCGGGGCGTCCCCCGCGTGGTTGCGTTGCGCCATCAGTTTCGCCGTGAGCGGCAGCATCGGGCGCAAGAGCCCCCGCGGCAGCGGCAGTTTGGCGTCGCCCGCATAGCTCTCCATCGACCGAGGGTCGCGCAGGAAGCCGGCGTCGAGGACGCGTCGGGGGACGCTCTGGAAGACCTCGTCGCCCCATCGCTCGGCGTCGAGCACGCGGCGGCGCTCATCCGGGTCGGAGGGCAGGAGCGGCGGCTCGGGCGCGAGCCCGTCGAGGCGGCGCATGATGTTGCGCGAGCCGACCAGCCGCTCACCGTCGAGCCGCATCCCGGGGACGGTGCCGCCGCCGTACAGGAGCGGACCGGCGAAGACCTGCACCATCGGCAAGAGGTCGATCCGCTTGTAGTCGATGCCCTTGCGCCGCATCGCCACTTCCACCGCCGCGCACGGGTGCGAGCCGGGCAGCACATACAGCTTGATGCTCATCGCTCACCTTCCTTTTGGCTGGGCGGCCAAGGATATAGGAAAGGTAGGCTTGCACGATGCTGCTCGCCGTCGACGTAGGCAACACGCAAACCCACTTCGGCACGTTCTGCGACGAGCGCCTGACCGAGCACTGGCGCTTTGCGACCGTGCGCCAATCCACCTCCGACCAACTGGGGGCGGCGCTGCGCAACCTGCTGGAGCTGCGCCATGTGCCGATGGGCGAGATCGACGCCTCGATCGTCTCCTCGACGGTGCCGGCGCTGGGGCCGGAATGGTGTGAGATGGCGGAGCGCTACCTCGGCCACACGATGGTGGCGGTGGGGCCGGGCGTGAAGACGGGGATGCCGATTCGCTACGACAACCCGCGCGAGATCGGCCCCGACCGGCTCGTGAACGCGGTCGCCGCGCACGCGCGCCTCGGCGGGCCGTGCGTGGTGGTGGACTTCGGCACGGCGATCACCTACGACCCCGTGTCGGCCGACGGGGAGTACCTCGGCGGGATCATCTCGCCGGGCGTGGAGATCGCGCTGGAGGCGCTCACCGAAAGGGCGGCGGCCTTGCCGAAGGTCGACGTGACGGTGCCTCCGCGGGCCCTGATCGGCAAGACGACGATCGACGCGATCCGCTCGGGGATCGTGTACGGGACGGCGGGCCAGGTGGACGCGATCGTGACGCGCCTGCGCGCGGAGCTCGGGCCGTCCACGAAGACGATCGCCACCGGCGGCCTCGCGCACGCGATCGTGCCGTACGCCGAGACGATCGAAGCGGTCGACGACCTGCTGACGCTGACGGGGCTGCGGCTGATCTACGAGCGCAATCGCGTTTGATCTGCTTCTTTTTGGGGATCGTCCGCGCGTCCCCGCCCAGGCACATGCCACCCGTGGGCGGGCCATCCGTGGCCCCTCGCCCCGCCGGGTCGGGGAACGCGCAGCGACAATGCATTGCGTTTCAAAAGCCCGTGCGCAATAGCGCACACCTTTTTGAAAAGGAGTGCATGCACACGGCGTCGCCGTGCCCGAGTGTTCGCCATCCATAATGAGCCCATGTCCACCCCGCAACTGACCGACCCCTGGCGGCTCGGCGCCCTGCGCGTGCCCAACCGCGTGCTGCTGGCCCCGCTGGCGGGGATCGGCAACTGGTTCGTGCGCTTGCAGGCCAAGCGCCACGGCGCCGGCATGACCGTTTCGGAGATGGTGTCGAGCCACGCGATCCACTACCGCAACGAGCGCACGCTGCGCGAGCTGCTGCGCATCCACCCGGAAGAGCGCGCGAGCGGGTCGCCGACGTCGATCCAGCTGTTCGGCAGCGACCCCGAGGTGATGCGCTCGGCGGCGGCGACGGTGGCTGCGGCGGGTGCCGAGGCGATCGACCTCAACATGGGCTGTCCGGTGCCGAAGGTGTGCAAGACCGGCGCGGGCGCCGCGCTGCTCAATGACCCCGCGCGCGCAGTTGCCCTCGCGCGCGCCGCGGTGGAGGGCGCGGCGGAAGGTCGCGCCGCGGCCGGAACGCCTGGCGCGATCGCCGCTGGGGCCGCGCCGCCTGATGCCGCCCGTGTGGACGGTGGTGGCTCGCCGCTGTGCGGGCGGGTGCCAGGCGGGCGGGTGCCAGTCACCGTGAAGCTCCGCTCGGGCCAACGCCCCGGCGACACCTCCGGCTTCGAGCTCGCGCAGCGCCTGGTCGCCGACGCCGGGGTCGCCGCGATCGCCTTCCACCCGCGCTCGGCCGCGGTGCACCACAGGGGCACGCCCGACTATGCGCTAGCCGCCCGTCTCGCCGAGACGCTGCCGGCGCCGGTGATCCTCACGGGCGGCATGAACGACGCGCAGGGCATCCGCGAGACGTTCGCGCGCACCGGCGCCACCGCGGTGATGCTCGCGCGCGGCTGTCTCGGCAACCCGTGGCTGTTCGAGGAGCTGGTGGCGGGGCGGGCCGATCGGCCCACCCCGGCGGAGGTGCGCGCCGAGCTGGAGTGGGTGATCGACCGCGCCGTCGAGCACCTCGGCGCGGCGCGCGCGGCGCGCTACCTGCGCAAGTTCTACCCCTGGTACATGCCGCGCTTGGGAATCGACAGGGAGCGACAGACGAGCCTGCAACAGTCGCTGCAGGCGAGCGCCGACCTCGCCGCGGCCCGCAGACTGCTTGCTTCGGCGGGGCTGCCCGCGGCGCTTGCGGTGTGACTTGCCACGGTCATCGCCACGGGCTCGCCGTTCGAGCAGCGGGACTTTGTCCGGGCACCGGCGCCTCGCTATACTGCTGCGCTCGCTGCAGCCCGCCGAGCTGCGGATCGCCCTGCCGCCACCGGTGTGGGCGCTTCCACCGGCGGGTTTCGTTCGTAATCGACACACCGGGAAACGAATCCCACCCGCCCATCGTGCCGAAGGACATCATCCTCACCCCCGAAGGCCTGGAGAAGCTCAAGGGCGAGCTCGAGACGCTCTCCACCGAGCGCCGCCGCGAGGTCGCGGAGCGGATCAAGGAGGCGCGCGAGTTCGGGGACATCTCCGAGAACTCCGAGTACGACGACGCCAAGAACGAGCAGATGATGCTCGAGAGCAAGATCGCCCAGCTGCAGGAGAAGCTGCGGATGGCGACGGTGATCGACTCCAAGGAGCTCTCCACCGACGTCGTGCAGGTCGGCTCGGTGGTGCACGTCAAAGACGAAAAGACCAGCAAGTCGGTGAAGTACACGATCGTCGGGTCCGCCGAGGCCAAGCCGGAGGAGAGCAAGCTCTCCAACGAGTCGCCCGTCGGCCGCGCGCTGCTCGGCCACAGGCGCGGCGACACGGTGGCGGTGCAGGTCCCGCGCGGGCCGGCGCGCAAGCTGAAGATCACGAAGATCGACGTCGGCCTCAAGTAGCCTCCCGGCATGGCAGCTGACGAGCCGCAGGCCGGCCAGCGGCACGGCCTGCCCGAGCTGATCGCCGAGCGCCGGGCCAAGCGCGAGCGCATCGCCGCGTCCGACCCGAACGCCTTCCCGCACTCCTTTCCGGGCGTCGAGCCGATCGCACAGGTGCTCGCGGCTTACGGGCGCCTGCAGGCGGGCGAGGAAACAGACGCGCGCCACCGCGTGGCCGGGCGGCTGGCGGCGCGGCGCGGCTCGGGCAAGGCCGCCTTCCTCGACCTCGTCGACCGCAGCGGCAAGATCCAGCTGCACGCGCGTCTGGACGTGCTCGGCGAGGAGCGCCTGCAGCTGATCACCGCGCTCGACCTCGGCGACCTGATCGGCGTCGACGGCGCGGGGATGCGCAGCCGCCACGGCGAGGTCTCGCTGCGCGTCGAAGGCTTCCAGGTGCTCGCCAAGGCGCTGCGCCCGCCGCCCGACAAGCACCACGGCCTGGCCGAGGTGGAGACCCGCTACCGCCATCGCGAGCTGGACCTGATCGCCAGCGAGGAGTCCCGGCGGCTGTTCATCGACCGCGCGCGCATCATCTCGGCGATTCGGGCAGCGCTCGACGGCGACGGCTTCATCGAGGTCGAGACGCCCGTGCTCCAGCCGCTCTACGGCGGCGCGGTGGCGCGCCCATTCATCACCCACCACAACGCGCTCGACCGTGACCTCTACCTGCGGATCGCGACCGAGCTCTACCTCAAGCGGCTGATCGTCGGCGGTCTGGAGCGGGTCTACGAGCTCGCCAAGGACTTCCGCAACGAGGGCGTCTCGCACAAGCACAACCCGGAGTTCACGATGGTCGAGTGGTATGAGGCCTACGCCGACTACGAGGGCGCGATGGCGCGCACCGAAGCGGTCGTGCGCGCGGCCGCGGCGGCGAGCGGGTATGCCGGCGAGCTGGACTTCTCCGCGCCGTGGAAGCGGGTCGGCTTCGTCGACGCGATCAGGGAGGCGTCGGGCATCGACCTCGCCGAGAACCCCACCGCCGAGGCGTTGGCCGCTCAGATCGGACGGGTCGGCATCGAGCTGAAGACGGAGGGATGCGCCTGGTTTCAAATGGCCGACGACCTGCTCTCCAAGTGCGTCGAGCCCAACCTCGAGCAGCCGACGTTCGTCGTCGACTACCCGAAGGAGCTCTCGCCGCTGGCGCGCGAGCGTCCCGACGATCCCATGATCGTGGAGCGCTTCGAGGCGTTCGCGGCGGGGATGGAGATCGCCAACGGCTTCAGCGAGCTGATCGAC
>DATMMB010000392.1:0-2040 GCA_035569895.1 Solirubrobacteraceae bacterium
CGGACGTTGATGTCGTGCAGCGAGCCGCAGGAGCCGGTGAAGTCCAGGCACCGCTCGCGCAGCGTGCGCCAGAAGCGCTCCATCTTTCCGCGGGCCGGAGCGTCGTACGGACGCGGATGCACCAGGGCGGTGCCCATGCGCGCGCACGCGAGCGACAGAGCCTGGCCGCGATAGGTCGAGCCGTTGTCCAGGTACAGCGCGTCCGGGGGGCCGTGCTTGCGAAGAGCACCGACCAGCAGCGAGAGCATGTCGACCTCGCGCTCGGAGTGCATGGCCTCAAGCGCGACGACGTAGCGCGAGGCGTCGTCGAGCAGAGCGTGTACGCGCACGGGTCTGGGGACGTTATCGACGCGCAGTGGCTGCGCGTGACACACATCCCCTTGCCAGAGCGCCCCGGGTCGATCGGCCTGCCAGCGAAGTCGGACCTTGCCCCGCCCGGCTGCGCCGCGCATCGAGACACGGTCCAGGCCCTTATCGGCGAAGAGGCGGCGGACGGTGGACGCACTGACCGCGTCGCGCTCGAGCCGTCCGTCGGCCACGAGCGTGTCCACGATGAGGGCGACCGACGCGTGCGGATGCTCCTCACGAATGCCCAGCAGCAGGGCCTTCTGCTCGTCGGTCAGGTCACGTCCGCGGCCCTTGTCCTTGCGCAGCTTGGGCCGGAGCGCCTCGAGCCCGCCATCGCGGAAGGCGTAGTACCAGCGCTCCAGCGTCGCGATCGAGTAGCTCTGCGAGGAGTGCGCGCGGGGCGCGCGGAAGCGTTGTTGGGTGAGCGCGAGTAACGCCGTGCGTAGGTCACCGCGGCCCAGCTCTCCGCGCACCAGGGGTCCGACGATCTGCGCGCGGTAAAGCGCGATCGCCTCGGCGGGATCTTTGGGGGTCAATTCGTCCACGAGATTTTCCTCTCCTGCGCCCCGGTTGGTGAGCGCGGGGCGAGACCACCGCAGGCCCTGGCCCGGCGCAGCGATCCATCGGGGTGGACGGCCTCGTGGGTATCGCGTGCCCGGCGGAATCCCTCACGTAGCGAGCGCAGCGCCGGCAAACACGCGCTCGTCGAGCGTCCCGCCCGGAGCTGCCGGGGCGTGCGCCAGCAACGTCATGGCGATCCGCTCGGCAACCTGACGGGGGCCCCAGTCCGGTGGACTCGCGCGCACGCAGGTCCACAGCCACGACTGCCGGCCAGCGAGCAACCACCGACGCAGCGTGGGCCACGCTGACGTCTCGCCCTGGCCGCCGACCTCGCGGCGGATGTCCACCACGCGAGCGCCGCCCACCAACCGATAGAGCGCCAGGGCGATGGCCCCGGCGCTGAAGTGACGCCGAGGCAGCACGCCGCGCGGCACCACGACCAAGATCCCGCCGCATCCCCGGCAGCGGTACCGACGCACGAGGATCTGCCGCTGCGACGGCCGCTGCCCGACCGACGCCGGACCGCGCAGCTGCCGCGCCCGAGTGCCGTGGCCCACGATGCCCAGCCGGCCGCCCAACGGGCGCCCGGCTCGATCGCAGCACGGGCATCGGGCCGGCCGAACGGGGTCCACCCCGGGCACCTGCGTCGCCCAAAGATTGACATCGACGACAGAATGAACGACTTGCGAAGAGCTCCCCGCGATCATCGGTCTGGAGCACGACGAGAGGGCGGCTTTCCACGGCGGGCCCTCTCGTCACCTTTGTGAGGTCGGCTCTGTGCCGATGCTCGCCTCCGGGATCGCCCCCTACGACAGTCCCGGAGTCATGGCCCAGTCCACGTCCATGATGGGCAAAGGCCGCAGACTGCCGCTCCGCCCCTCAAAGACCTGGATCGGCAGCTCGCTCGCCGCCCTCATCCTGCGTGCGCGGTAACAGATTTGGCGGCGCCCGGGGGCTTCTTCCCTTTGCGTGCCGATACGTCAACGGTGAAGCTCACGACGGTGCTAACCCGGGCGCAAGCCTCTCGCAGGTGAAGCGGCTCGTCGTCGTGAAAGACACGGCGGTCATGATTGGCGCGAAGCACGTAGCGCAAGCCCTGGACGGCTTCGAACATTTCGAAAGAGTCGGTTT
>DATMMB010000393.1:0-3493 GCA_035569895.1 Solirubrobacteraceae bacterium
CGGAGGTCATCGTGGGACGATCTTAGAGTCCGGCGGGCACGGTTCGCTCGCGCGGGCGATGGCCGCGAGGCGCGCCGCCGAGACCCGCTACGCGGCTACCGCGCCATAGCCGAGGATCACATCGCCTTCATACAGGCACGCGACCTGGCCTGGCGCCGGGCGCGTGGTCGGCTCGCGCAACCGCACCTCCACGCCCTGGTGGCGACCCGGCCCGGGATCGGCGGCGAGGCGGCAGGGCAGCAGCGGCCCGTGCGAGCGCACCCGCACGCCGTCGACGCCGGCGCCCGCGCGGCGCAGCGTCACGTCGCGCACCGCCACCGCGCTCGTCATCAGCGCCGCGCGCGGGCCGACCGTGACAGTGTTCTCGGCAATGTCGGTGCTCAGCACGAACAGCGGCTCCGGCCCGCCGGGCAGCCCCAGGCCGTGGCGCTGGCCGACGGTGAACGTGTGCGCCCCCCGATGGGTGCCGAGCTGAGCGCCGTCGGCGTCGACGATGTTCCCCGGTGTCGCCGCCGTGTCCGCGTGACGGGCGATAAAGCGGTGCACGTCGGTCCCCGCGAGAAAGCAGAGGTCCTGCGAGTCGGGCTTGTGCGCGACCGACAGCCCCGCGTCCGCGGCGATCTGGCGCACCTCGTCCTTGGTCATGTCCCCCAGCGGGAAGCGCAGCCGCGCGAGCGAGGCCGGGTGCAGGCCGGCGAGCGCGTAGCTCTGGTCCTTGAGCACGTCGCGCGCCACCCGCAGCAGGGGCGGGGGGCCGTCGAGGACGCGCGCATAGTGGCCGGTGACGAGCAGCTCGGCGCCGAGCCGCGTGGCGAGCTCCAGCATCGCGTCGAGGCGCACCGCGCCGTTGCAGCGGATGCAGGGGTTGGGCGTGACCCCCCGCGCGTACCCCTCCAGCCAGCCGTCGACCACGCCGGCGCGGAACTCCTCGCGCAGATCGATCGACAGGTGCGGCAGACCCCGGGCGTGCGCGAGCGCCCGCGCGCCGCGCACCGCCTGCGCGGAGCAGCAGCTGCGCTCGCCGTCGTTCTCGGCGTCGGCCCACAGCTCGAGCGTCACGCACACCACCTCCGCGCCCGAGCGCGCGCTCAGCAGCGCGGCGACGGCGGAGTCGACGCCGCCGCTCATCGCCACCAGCGTGCGCCCGCCGGCGGCGGGCGGCGCGAGCGCGGCCGCGGCCCGCGCGGCGGCCCCGAGCGCGCGGTGCAAGGCGTCGGCGGCCAGCTCCGCGGCGTGGCGCTTGGCGGGGTGCAACCCGCCCAGCTCGTCCGCGATCTCGTCGGGGCCGACGCGCGCGGCGTCGAGCAGCCCCACGCCGCGCACGAGCGCGACGGCGGCCGAGCCGGCCGCCAGCGCCGCCCCGCAGCCGGAGGCGTCGAAGCCGGCGTCGACGATCGTGGAATTGGTCCCCACCCCCCCGGTCCCCTCCCCCCCGAGCGCGAGCGAGATGCGCACGAGATCGCCGCAGGCGGCCCCGCCGGCCGCGCCGGTGTATGCGTCGGCTGGGGTGTGCCCGCGCCCGCGCGGGCGCTCGAGGTGGGCGGCGAAGGCTGTGCCGGCGGTCACCCCGCCAAGTTTAGGCGGCGGCTTTCGCTTCCGAGATCGCCTGTTCGAGCGCGAATTCGTCGGTCAGCCCGGTGAGCGGGGTCACCTGGCGCTTCGGGTTCACGATCAGCAGCGTCGGGGTCTGGTAGATCGGGATGTCGCGGGTGATCGAGCCGTAGGAGTTGACCTGGCTCGCGAGCGCCAGGTGCGCATCGACGTCGTGGCGGAGCTTGTATGCGACTTCGACCGCCGCGATCGCGGAGGCGTCGTCGTCGTAGGAGTGGGGGTTCAGGAACAGCAGCAGCACCGTCTTGCCGTGCTTGAGCTCGGCGGCGATGCTCGCCTGCGAGGACGGCTGCAGAGCGGCCTTGATCCGCGCGATCTCGACGCCTTCGGCGTGCGCCACTTTCGCGCTCGCCGTGGGATCGAAGATGTCGAGCAGCTTCACCAGCGCGCTCAGGTGCAACGCCGAGGTGAGGTTGTGGAGCGTGAGCGCGGCGGTCGCGCTGGCGCTCGAAGCCGTGTGCGACGCGGCGTGCGCGGTCCCGCGAGCGTGGGAGGGGTGCGCGGCCGCCCTGCCGTGCGCGGCCGTCGCCGGCGCCGCGGTCCTGGCGTGCGCCGGCGCGACCGTCTTGGCGTGCGCCGGCGTGGCGGCCCGCGCGTGGCGCGCGGGCGTCGCGACGCGCGCGTGGTCCCTCGCCGGCACGGAGGCGTGCGCAGCCGCGTGCGTCGCGGCGCCCGCATGAGCCGCGCCGGTGTGAGCGGCTCCGGCGTGTGTCGCGCTTGCGGCCGAGGAGGCGCTGGAGGCGGAGCCGCCGGTCGAGGATTCCCCGCCCGGCCGGTGGATCACGGCAAACCACGCCACCGCGAACAGCACGAAGGCGACCAGCACGATCTGGAAGGGGCGCGAGATCTGGGCCATCCACCACAACTTCGGCATCTGCGCCGCGTTAGTTGAGCCCCAAAGCGCCGTCAGCCCTGCGGTGGCAACTCGAGCGGTTCGAGCCCCTCCTTGGCGGCGACCGCGAGCACGTGGGGATCGGCCGTGGCGATCCCGTCGCCCGGCCCGGCGGATGCGATCATCACGGCATCGGCGAGCGAGAGTGGGCAGTTTGAGCGGTGATAGTGCTCCGCGCGGACTTCCGCGGCGCGCCGGGCAACCGCCAGGTCGAGCTCGAGCAGTGCGAGCGCAGCTTCGAGCAGCGGCTCGAGGATCTCCATGGCACGCCCGATCGGCAGGTCGTATACGCGCTGCGAAACGTCGAGCGTCTCGGCGAGGTTGGCACTCGACACCGCGACGTTGCCCTCGCGCATGATCGCGCGGACCTGCGGCGCGGCCGGCCCGCCGACCATGAACGCAATCAGCGCGTAGGCATCGAGCAGCGTCACAGACGCCGGCGGGCTTCGGCGAGCCGCTCGTCCTCACGCGCCACACGGCGCAACCGGCCGATGTCAATGCCGCCGAGCTCCTCCGCGAGCGCGCCCTCAGCGGCCGCGATCGGATCGTCGGGCGCAGGCTCGAGCACGATCCGCGATCCCTCGTCGCTGAGCGCCACCGTCGAGGTGCCCCACCGACGCCGGATCGGCGCGGGAATCGAGATCTGGCCGCCCTTCGATATCCTCGTGCGTGTCCTCATGCTCATGAACTTTATCATGAGATATCGTGACGGGTCTGCTGCGCCACGTCCGGCAACCTCCGCCCTCACGGCCGCTCCGCTCCCCGTAGACGGCGACCATCCCCGTCATGCCGACTTCATCACCGCTTGCCGCGGTGCTGCTTCCTGCCCCCAGACCGACGTTTCTTCTTCCTGTGCTTGGGCTTCTTCGCCCCGGCGCTTTTGTGGCTCGTCGTGGTGGCTTCTTTCGCGGGTGCGATCCCGATCGGGGGGCCCAACACCGGCGGTTCCTGGATCACCGACGCCGGGTATTCCAGCGTCGTGAACGTCTC
>DATMMB010000394.1:0-3264 GCA_035569895.1 Solirubrobacteraceae bacterium
TGCGCTCGGGCGACGTTATTTCGTGCTGCCTTCCGCCGAGGGCTACGACGAGCGCGGTGTCGCCTCCTGGTACGGCCCGACCTTCCACGGCGGCAATACCTCGAGCGGCGAGCTCTACGACATGTACGGCATGACCGCCGCGCACAAGACGCTGCCACTGCCGAGCTACGCGCGCGTCACCAATCTGCACAACGGCCGCAGCGTCGTGGTACGCATCAACGACCGCGGTCCGTTCGTCGCCAACCGCATCATCGACCTCTCGTACACCGCGGCGGCCAAGCTCGACATGCTGCGCGACGGAACCGCCATGGTGGAGGTGCGGGTGCTCACGCCCGGAGCGTCCGAGGTACCGCCCGCTGTGGTGGCGACCGTGGCGCCGACCCCGCGCCCGCCGCCGCCGCCGCCATCTGTGCTGCTGTACGTGCAGACCGGTGCGTTCGCCGATCCATCCAATGCCGGGCGCGAGCTCGCACGGCTGCAGGCGGCAGGCCTCGCGAGCGCCTTCGTGATACCACCGCCCGAGGGGTCGCAGCTCTACCGCGTGCGTATCGGGCCCATCGGCAGCGTCGCCGAGTTCGACGCCCTGGCTGCGCGGCTCACGGCCCTCGGCATCCCGGACGCCCGGCTGGTCACGAACTGAGGCGCGTTTCAGCTAGACTTCCGGGTTTTCCCGTCAGTAAAGGAATCCTCACGGTGAAAACCCCGCGTTCCGCCCTGCGCTCTGCGCTGCTGGTGCTCGCTGCCGCCGCGCTCCCGCTCGCGGCGCGCGCCGCGGCGGCTCCGGTGCCGGCGCCACCGGCTGTCAAGGCGCGCGCCTGGGTGCTGGTCGATTACAACAGTGACCGCGTGCTGGCGCAGCAGCGCCCCGACGACCGCGAGGAGCCGGCGAGCCTCACCAAGCTCATGACCGCCTACGTGGTGTTCCAGGCGCTCACTGACGGTCGGCTGAAGCTCACCGACCAGGTCACCATCAGCAAGCACGCCTGGAAGGCGGAGGGCTCGCGCACCTTCGTGCAGGTCGGCACCCAGATTCCGGTCGACATCCTCATCAAGGGGATGATCGTGCAGTCGGGCAACGATGCCACCATCGCGCTCGCCGAGAAGCTCGGCGGCTCCGAGGATGCGTTTGCGCAGATGATGAATGAGTACGCGCGGCGGCTTGGCATGAAGGCGAGCCACTTCGTCAACAGCGACGGGCTGCCGGCGCCCGAGCACTACACCAGCGCGCGCGACATGGCGACGCTCGCCAGCGCACTCATCCGCCAGTTCCCGCAGTACTACGGCCTCTTCAGCCTGCGCGAGTTCATGTGGAACAACATCCGCCAGGGCAACCGCAACACGCTGCTCGGCAAGGACCCCTCGGTCGACGGCCTGAAGACCGGCCACACCGATGCCGCGGGCTTCTGTCTGGTGAGCTCCGCCAACCGCGATGGCATGCGCCTCATATCGGTGGTGATGGGCGCACCGAACGAGCGGGCGCGCGAGGAGGCGAGCGGCGCGCTCCTCAACTACGGCTACACCTTCTTCGAGTCGGTACGCGTCAAGACCGCGGGCACCACCGTGCTCAAGCCGCGGGTCTACAAGGCGGCGACGGAGTTCGCCGCGGTGGGCGTGACGGCGGATGTCTACGCGCTGGTGCCGCGCGGCCAGGGAGGCTCGCTCACCACCAGCGCGCGCCTCGACCACGAGCCGCTGATCGCGCCGCTCGCCGCGGGCGAGCGCCTCGGCGAGCTCACGCTCACCGACGGCACGGGCGAGGTGCTGGCGCGCGCGCCGCTCGTGTCACTCGCGGCGGTACCGCAGGGGGGCCTGTGGACGCGCATGGTGGACACGGTCGAGCTGTGGTTCCGCAAGAAATAACCGCAACGCCCCCGCAGCAGAGGAAACCGTCGATGGCCGAACCGCTTCCGCTCTGTTACCTGAACGGCAGTTACCTGCCCCTGAAGGAGGCGCGCGTCTCCCCGCTCGACCGCGGCTTTCTCTACGCAGACGGGGTCTACGAGGTGATGCCGGTCTACGCCGGGCGGCCGTTCCGCTTCGCCGCCCATGCCGAGCGACTGACGCGCAGCCTCGGAGCGCTGCGCATGGAGGATCCGCACACGCGGCCCGAGTGGCGCACGATTCTCGGCGCCCTGGTCGAGCGTAACGGCGGCGGCGACCAGTATGTCTACTGGCAGGTGACGCGCGGCACGCAGAACGGGCGCACCCACGCGCCGCTTCCCGACATTCCGCGCACGGTGTTTGCCTTCTGCGCGCCGCTCCCGCCGGTCACCCCCGAGACGCTCGCCGACGGCGTCGCCTGCATCACCGCCAAGGACACGCGCTGGGCGCGCTGCGACATCAAGTCGGTGGCGCTGCTCGCCAACGTGCTGCTGCGCCAGGAATCGATCGACGCCGGCGCCGCCGAGACCATCCTGCTGTGCGACGGCGAGCTGACGGAGGCCTCAGCCTCCGCGGTGCACGTCGTGGTGGGGCGCGAGCTCCTCACGCCGCCCAACTCGCGCCACATCCTGCCGGGCACGACGCGCAGCGTGGTCGAGGAGATGGCGACCCGCGCCGCACTCCCCTGGCGTCCGGCGCCGGTGTCCGCGGCGCAGCTGCGCGACGCGGATGAGATCTGGATCTCCGCCGCCACGCGCGAGGTGCAGGCGGTCACGCGCCTCGACGGACGGCCGGTGGGCGCGGGCAAGCCCGGGCCGCACTGGCGCGCGGTGTACGAGGAGCTGCAACGCTACAAGCGCGAGCTCGCCGGCACGCCCTGGTAGGCGCGCTGCAAGGCGATTCAAGAGGAGCGCGGCGGCTCCCCGGCGATGATTCGTGCGCTGCGGTGGTAGGTCCAGTAGGCGTCCGCCCAGTCGATCAGCACCACCAGCCGGTTGCGAAAGCCGATCAGGAAATACACGTGCGCCAGCAGCCAGAACCACCAGGCCACGAGTCCCGTGAGCTTCACTCTCCCCAGGTCGACGACCGCCGCCCCGCGGCCGATCGTGGCGAGCAGCCCCTGATGGCGGTATCGGAAAGCTGACGACGGCCGGCCGGCGAGCCGCGCGCCGATGGACGCGGCGGCATGAACTCCCATCTGCTTCGCCGCGGGAGCAATGCCCGGGACCGCACCGTGCGGCCCGCTGACGGCCGCAAGGTCTCCCGCGACAAAGATGTTGGGCCAGCCCGGAATGCTCAAGTCCTCCGCGACGAGCACGCGGCCGGCGCGATCGGTGGGCGCCCCGAGGGCCCGCCCGAGCGGCGACGCCGTGACTCCGGCAG
>DATMMB010000395.1:0-2698 GCA_035569895.1 Solirubrobacteraceae bacterium
GCGAACCGCCGCCCGTCTCGGAGGCGCCGCCGCCGGACGCGCTCGCGCCGCCTCCTCCTTCGTGAGCCGGGGCCGCGCCGGGAGCGGCGGCTTCGCCGGCGGGCGCTTCGCCGGCCGGCGCCGCGGCCCCGCCGGGAGCCCCGCCTTCGGGGCCGCCGCCGGCGGGGGCGCGCGCGAGCACGCGCTCCAGGGACGGCGCGCCGGAGACGGAGTCGCCGCCGGAGGGGACGGGAAACTCGATCGTCTCCACGCCCGTGCCGAGGTCGCGGTGCAGCTCCGCGCCGGTTGCGCCCGCCAGACGCTCGCCGCTCGTGCGAGCGCCCGGCTGCGGGCCGGACACAGGCACCGACGCCCGCCCGAGCCGCGCCGCGGATGAGGAGGGCGCGGAGAAGGTGCGGGCCGGCAGGCGGCGCAGGCGCACGGGGGGTCGGGCGGCGTGTTGGGATGGCGGGCGCGCCGCGCCAGCGGCCAGCGCGTCCTCACCGGCGAGCTTGCGAGGGCCGGGGGCGGCGGCAGCGGCGTGTGCGATCACCTGCGCGTCCCCGCCGCCCTCGCCAGCGGAAGCTGGCGGTGGGACGGCGGCGCCGGCGGGCACAAACGCGGAGGGCAGCCCGCTCGGCGCGCGGTGGACGGTGGCGCGCGCAACCGCGGGGGTGGCCATCGAGCGACGCTCGCCGCCCATGGCCTGTGGCGATCCCCTGCTCGCGCCCGCCGCTTGGGCCGGCGCGGGTGCGGGCCGCGCGGAGCCCGCCGCGGCGGGCTGCCCATCCGCTGCGCTGTCGAGTGCGCCAGCGCGAGCATCCGCCACGCGGTCAACGGCGCGCTGTGGCATGTGACGGTCCGCCGAGGCCCGCCCGGGGGCGGCGGTGGAGCGCAGCCGGGCAAGCGCGCGCCGCAGCCCGCTCGACGGAGGAGCGGCTGGTTCCCTGGCGCGAGCACCGGTCGTGGCCGCGGGCGGCTCGGAGCCCGTGAGCCCTGGGCCCGGCGACTCGGAGCCCGGCGACTCGGAGCCCGCCGGCCCGAAGCCCAGCAGCTCGGAGCCAGGTGACTCGGAGCCAGGTGACTCGGAGCCAGGCGGCGGCAACAGAGGACCGGACGGTTGTAACTCGGCGCCCGCCCGGGAGGCTTCGGAGTCGAGTGCATCGTCCATCGCGACGGCGGGCGAGGTCGCGTCGGCGGGCACACCGCCGACCTCGGCGGGTTCGCCGGGAGCGGGGCCCGCGGGTCTGAGGGGGCGTTGCTCGGCCGCCTCGGCGGGGGTCGCCTGCTCATCCGCGCGCGGCGGCGCGTTGGCGGCGGCGGCTCGTGGTGGCGTCCCGGGCGATGCTCCCGGGGGAGATTCGACCGGCTGCACCCGCGCCGGCGAGCGCGCCAAGGCCGGCGCCGCGGGAACGCCGGCAGACGCGGGCGCCTGGTCCTTGCCCGCCACCGGCTGTGAGGAGCGCCCGCCGAGCAGGCGGTCGGCCGCGCGCCGCAGCAGGCCGCGGGAGGGCACATCCGCCTCCGCGTGCGCCTGCGGCGTGGGCGCGACCACCGCAGGCGCACGCACGACGCGCCGCAGCGCGACCGGGGCCGGCCGCGAGGACGACGCGGGCGGGGTTGCCAAGGGCCTGCGCCGCAGCGGCGTGGGCGCGCGCGGGACGGGCGTCCCCTGCTCAGCAGCCGCAGACTCCGTCGCCGCCTCATTGGACAGGGGAGCATCGACCGATGGCTCCAACGCTTCAACAGCGGGCTCGACGTCAGGTTCCGGCTCGGATACCGGCGCAGAGGGCTGCTCGGGTCGCGTCGGCGGTGTCGCGGACAAGCGCAGCGGCCGCTCCTCGTGCACGCGACCACGGGGCGCCGGCGCCCGGCTGACGGTGCGTGCCCTGCGCTCGGCCGGCACACCCGCAGCGGCCCGCCGGGTGAGGAACGCGGGCGGCCCCGATGACTGCTCACCGAGCGCCGCGCCTCCGGCGAACGGAACGCCTTCGGGGGTCCCGTTGCCGAACAGCCAGCGCGCAGCGAACTCACTCATCCCCGCGGGGGGCGGAGCGGCAGCGTCGCGTGACACCGGCACGCGCGTACCGGTACCGTCTGATCTCCGATCGGCGGGCAGCAGCCGCGGCCTCCTCGCCGCGGACAGCATGCGGCGCCGCTCGGAGACGGAGGTTGCCAACAATGAGCCTCCATGTCTATGCAGGCGCTGCGCATGCGCGAGTAGGCGCGGACCGATCGCCCGCCGGCGCCGCGGTGGCAGTGCCTCAGCCATCCTCGTCACCCCCGGTCGCGTGCAGCCGCCGCGCCTCGGCGAGAAAGCGGTGGCGGTCGGGGTGCTCGAGATCCAGGAGCGTGTCGAGCGGCCAGTGGAAGCGATCTGCGAGCGAGGCCATCTCCGCGAACAGCTCGCGCGGAGATGGCCGCGTCATTCCCCCAGGCGTCGGTCCTCGATCTCGGTGAGGTCGACCTCGAAGGAGTGCCCGCACTCGGGGCAGGAGAGCGCGCCCACGGCCTCGCCGTCGGTGTTGATCCGCTCGTAGAGGCGCTGCAGATGGTCGAAGTCGGCGGCGAACAGGCTCTCGATCAGCGGCGGGTCGATCTGGCTGACGGTGCCGATCCGCGTGACGGTGCGGGCGAGCAGCAGCACCGAGAGGTATGCCTCGTTCTGGCGCACGGCGGGGTCGCGCAGCGGCTCGATCTCGTCGCGCGCGGTCGCTAG
>DATMMB010000396.1:0-4831 GCA_035569895.1 Solirubrobacteraceae bacterium
CAGGAGGAGCTCGTGTTCCTCGCCACCCACGACCCGCTCACCGACCTCCCGAATCGCACCCTGATCCTCGACCGCGTCGAGCAGATGCTGGTGCGCTCGCGCCGCAATCAGACGCCGGTGGCGGCGCTGTTCATCGACCTCGACAACTTCAAGGGGATCAACGACACGCTCGGCCACGGCAGCGGCGACCGTCTGCTGAAGGCGGTGGCCGCG
Source organism: Solirubrobacteraceae bacterium (assembly GCA_035569895.1). Taxonomy (GTDB): domain Bacteria; phylum Actinomycetota; class Thermoleophilia; order Solirubrobacterales; family Solirubrobacteraceae; genus Palsa-744. Next base: position 214 of record DATMMB010000396.1, read on the forward strand.
CGCCTGCGCAACACGATCCGCGAGACCGACGCGCTCGGGCGCCTCGGCGGCGACGAGTTCGTCGTGATCGCCGAGGGGATGTCGCTGGCCGCCGGCCCCGAGCTGATCGCCGAGCGGCTGCTGGAGGCGCTCGCGCCGCCGTTCCGGCTCGATGAGCCCCAGGCGACGCGGCTGGCGGTCACCGCGAGCGTTGGGATCGCGATGGGCGCGCGGGAGTCCGCGGAGGAGCTGCTGCGCGACGCCGACATCGCGATGTACCGGGCGAAGTGGGACGGCAAGAACCGCTATGTGGTGTTCGAGTCGAAGATGTCAGACGCCGTGCAGAGCCGCATGGAGCTCGAGATGGATCTGCGCGAGGCGCTCGGGCGCGAGCAGTTCTTCCTCGTCTACCAGCCGACCTTCGACCTGCAGCGAATGGCCCCCACCGGTGTGGAGGCGCTGTTGCGCTGGAACAGCCCGCGGCGCGGGGTGGTGCAGCCGGACGACTTCGTGCCGCTGCTGGAGGAGACCGGCCTGATCACCGAGGTTGGCGCCTGGGTGCTGCGCGAGGCGTGCCGCCAAGCGGCGGCGTGGCGCGCGGCGGGGCACGCGATCGGGATGTCGGTGAACGTGTCCGCGCGCCAGCTCGACGACGACGAGTTCATCGCCCACGCCGACGACGCGCTGCGCTCCAGCGGCCTGGAGCCGCAGGCGCTGACGCTCGAGATCACCGAGACCACGATCATGCGCGACACCGACTCCACCGTCGCCCGGCTGCAGGAGCTCAAGGAGCTCGGCGTGAGGGTCGCGATCGACGACTTCGGCACCGGCTACTCCTCGCTCTCGCACCTGCAGCAATTCCCCGTCGACGCCCTGAAGATCGACCGCTCGTTCATCTCCCGTCTCACGCAGAGCCCCGAAGGTGACACGCTGATCCGCACGCTCGTGCAGCTCGGCAAGGCGATGTCGATCGAGACGCTCGCGGAGGGCATCGAGCGCCAGCACGAGCTGTCGCTGCTGCAGGACGAGGAGTGTGACAGCGGCCAGGGCTTCCTGTTCGCGCGCCCGCTCGACGCCGCCACCGCCGAGGCGTTCTTCGCCACCTGGCACGGCGACCTCGCCTCGGCGTTCGCGCGGGAGGCGTTGTAGCGCATCGCCTGACCGGGTGGTGGAAGGCCACTCGTAGACGCCACCACGGTCGTTGGGCATGGATGCCCAACGCCCGCCTGCCCTTGCCGCAGCGCATGCACGCGCGGACGATCCCCCAGCAACCGCCGGACGAGCGTCTACGCGCGGCTCACGCCACCGCGGCGTGCGCGTCATGGTTGAAAGACCCCACCTCGCGCTCTGAGAGCGAGCTGCTCGGCGGATGCTCGTCGAGTGTCGCGAGGCTGCGGTGGATGTCGGCCAGCAGCAGGTCCGCCATGTCGCGGCTGAAGCCGTGGCGCACCAGGATCCGCTGGATCGCCAGGTTCTCGAGGTGGGGCGGAAGGGTGTAGGCCGGCACCAGCCAGCCGTGGGCCCGCAGGCGGTCGGCCACGTCGAATAGGTTGAAGGCATGCTCGACGCCGTCAGTGAGCTTCCACGACACCGCGGCGATGCCCCTGTTGGGGTCGCCGGCGTGGACGAGCTCGAAGGGGCCGAGCTTGGCGATCTCGTGGGCGAGGTAGGCGCAGGTCTCGTAGGTGGCGCCGTGCACGCGGCTATACCCTTCGCGGCCGAGGCGGATGAAGTCGTAGTACTGGGTGACCACTTGGCCGCCGGGGCGCGAGAAGTTGAGGTTGAACGTCGGCATCTCCCCGCCGAGGTAGTTGACGTTGAAGATCATCTCCTGTGGCATGTCCTGCGCCTCCCGCCACACCGCCCACCCGCAGCCGAGCGGCGCGAGGCCGGTCTTGTGACCAGAGGCGTTGATCGACTTCACGCGCGGGTTGCGGAAGTCCCACTCCAGGTCGGGCGCGGTGAACGGCGCCAGCAGCGCGCCGCTCGCGCCGTCCACGTGCAGCGGGATGTCGAGCCCCTGCTCCTGTTGCAGTACGTCGAGCGCCGCCGCCAGCGCGGGCACGTCCTCGAACAGGCCGGTGAACGTCTGCCCGAGCGTGGCCACCACCATGATCGTGTTCTCATCGCAGCGTTCCAGGCACTGCTCGGGCTCCATCAGGTAGCGGCCCGGGTCCATCGGCACCTCGCGGATCTCCACGTCGAAGTAGCGCGCGAACTTCTCCCAGCACACCTGCACCGGCCCGCACACGAAGTTGGGGCGTTCGGGGGAGGAGGAGGGGTGGCCGGCGTGCTCGCCGCTCCCCGCGGCTGACGGCGAGGCCGCGCGCCGGCGCGTGCGCCAGCGGAACTTCGCCGCCAGTCCCGCCAGCATCGCCGCCTCGCTCGACCCGGTGGTGGAGGTGCCGAGCGTGGTGTTCGGATGCGGCGAGTGCCACAGGTCGGCGAGCATCCGCACGCAGCGGCTCTCGAGCTCCGCCGTCTGCGGGTACTCGTCCTTGTCGACGATGTTCTTGTCAAAGCTCTCCGCCAGCAGCGCCAGCACCTCCGGCTCGGCCCAGGTGGTGCAGAAGGTCGCGAGGTTCATGCGCGCGACGCCGTCGAGCAGCAACTCGTCGTGCACCAACGCGTACGCCAGTCGCGGGTCGGACTCGCGCGCGGGGAAGCGGCGCTTGGGCGCTCCCCGCCTGGCCATCAGCGACTCGTAGGGGTCCTCCTCGTCGGTGCCTGCGCGGGTGTGCGGGTGCTCGCTCATGGGCTCTCCTCCGAAATGTGGCGGTGGGCGTTCATGCGTGTGAACGCGTGTGTCCCGAAGGATGACTGATCGCGGCGTTCACCCGCGTGAACAAAAGTCGCGACCTACGGGCGATTGTGGGTGGTGGCGCGGCGCCCCATCATCACCTCCCAGCAGCACCGGACTCCGAAGGCTGCGTCCAGCGAGTCCCGCCTAAGAACGGAAAACATCAACCAGGGATGGAGGTTTATCCGTGCTCCTCAACGACATGCACGCCCGGGCGAGCCGGCCGATTGGACTGCGCGCCCGCACCACGCTCGACGAGTCGCCCGAGGCGATGCGCCAGGTGCGCCTCGCGATCGCCCGCGCCAAGGAGGGCGACCGCGACGCGCTGCGGCTGCTGTACGTGCGCTACTCCGACAACGTGTACGGCTACGTGCGCTCGATCGTGCGCGACGAGAAGGAGGCCGAAGATCTCACCCAGCACGTCTTCCTGAAGCTGATCACCGCGATCTGCAAGTACGACGACCGCGGGATCCCGTTCTCCGGTTGGCTGCTGCGGCTGGCGCGCAACGTGGCGCTCGACCATTTACGGCGCCGTCGTGCGATCCCCGCCGAAGAGGTGTACGGCGCCGACACCCACGTCGACGAGGCCGCCCAAGATCGTGCGCGCAACCTGCGCGCTGCGCTGGATGCGCTTCCGGAGGAGCAGCGCAACGTGGTGGTGATGCGCCATGTGATCGGGCTCACCCCGCCGGAGATCGCCGCGCAGATGGGCCGCTCGGAAAGCTCGATCCACGGCCTGCACCACCGCGGCCGTCGCGCGCTGCAGCAGGAGCTGCTGCGCTTGGAGTCGGCGCCCGCCACCGCCGCGGCCGCCTGAGGAGCGGGTCGACGATGTCAGCCACGCTGCTCGCGCCACCCACCCCGCAGGTGCCGTTCACGCGCATGGACTGCGCCGACCCCGCGCTCCTGGAGGAGCTGATGGGGGCGGTGCGTGAAGTCGCCGCGCACGGCGCCTTCACGCTCGGCCACCACGTCGAGGCGTTCGAGCGCGAGCTCGCCGACTATTGCGAGTGCGACTTCGCGGTCGGCGTGTCCTCCGGCACCGAGGCGCTCGCGCTCGCGCTGCGCGCGCTTGGGATTGGGAACCCCACCCACCCTGGGAATCCGGCCCACCCCGACGAGGTGATCGTGCCCGCCAACTCGTTCATCGCCACCGCCGAGGCGGTGACCGCGGTGGGTGCCACCCCCGTGCCGGTGGACGTCGATCCCGACTCCCATCTGATCACCGCGGAGCACGTCGCCGCCGCGCTCACCCCGCGCACGCGGTGCGTGATCCCCGTGCACCTGTATGGCGCCACCGTCGATCTGCACCCGATCCTCGCGCTCGCGCGCGAAGCGGGCGTGGAGGTGATCGAGGACGCCTGCCAGGCGCACGGCGCGCGCTACCGCGGCGAGCGCGTGGGCACGCTGGGAGCGCTGGGCTGCTTCAGCTTCTACCCCGCCAAGAACCTCGGCGCGTGGGGCGACGGCGGCGCCGTCGTCACCTCGCGCCCGGAGCTCGCCGACCGCGTGCGGCTGCTGCGCGCCCACGGCGAGCGCCCGCGCTACCACCACCGCGTGGTCGGCTCCACCGCGCGCCTGGATGCGCTGCAGGCGGCGGTGCTGCGCCGTAAGCTCGTGCGCCTCGACGGCTGGAACGAAGAGCGCCGGCGGCTCGGCGCGCGGTTGCGCGAGCGGCTCACCGGCGCCCACCACCACCTCGCTGGCGCCGGCACTGACCCGGTCACCGGCACTGACGCCGTCGCCGGCCCCGACCCGGTCACCGGCACTGACGCCATCGCCGGCCCCGACCCCGTGCACCTGCCCTTCGCTGGCGCCGACCACGTCTACCACCTGTTT
>DATMMB010000397.1:0-2250 GCA_035569895.1 Solirubrobacteraceae bacterium
GCGACGCGGCAGGCGTGAAAGCCCTGGCGCGCGAACACGCGCACCGCCGCGTCGAGGATCGTGCGCCGCTTGTCCTTGGCGGCGGTCGCGCGGGCGGCGCTCATGCGAAAAGTTCCCTCACAGAATAGATTGACTAGTCAGTCAACATGCTGAGCATAGCGCCACCGAGCCCGATGCCGATGTTCCGCGGCACCCGCCCGCGCAAGCGCTGGCGCTATGTGGCGGCGTTCTGCGAGCAGCTGATGATGTGCGCGGCGGTGGTGCAGGTGGGTCCCGCGCGCCAGAGCTTCTGGGCGGTGCTCAGCCGCGAGGACGGCCAGCTGCGCGAGCGCACGCACACGCTCATGCGCCGCGGCGCAGTCGAGCTGGCGCCCGGCCGCCTGCGCGTGCACGATCGCGGGGCGGCGCTCGACCTGGCGCTGGAGGAAGACGACGGCATCCAAGCGCGCTGCCAGCATGGGCGCGGCCAGGTGTGGACGCGCAAGCAGGCGGGGATTCGCGTCCACGGCACGGTGGCACTCGACGGCGGCCCCGCCCGCCCGGTCGCGGGGCTCGCCGTGGTGGACGACACCGCCGGCCACCACGCGCGCGTCACCGAGTGGCGCTGGGCGGCCGGCGTGGGCGTCGACCCCGCGGGAACGGCGCTGGCGTTCAACCTCGTGGCGGGCGTCAACGACCCTCCCACCGGCAGCGAGCGCGCGGTGTGGGTGGCGGGCACGCCGCATGAGGTGGGCCCTGTGAGCTTCGCGGCCGACCTCTCGCGGATCACGGCCGCCGACGGCTCGCTGCTGCGCTTCGGCGCCGAGGCGCAGCGCGCGCGCCGCGAGAACCTGCTGCTGGCGCGCAGCGAGTATCGCGCGCCGTTCGGCACGTTCAGCGGGGCGCTCCCCGGCGGGATCGAGCTAGCGCGGGGGATGGGCGTGGTGGAGCACCACCGCGCGGTGTGGTAGGCCGGGCGCTGCTTCAAGGCGGCGCTTCTTCAAGGCTGGGCGCTTCTTCACAGCGCAACCTGGTTGGTGTCTGCGCAGCACAACACCAAACGCGCAGCGGCAGACCCTCACGCCCGAAACGTGGCGCCCTGCCCAGCGTTTGCGGCGGGCCCGGCGGCCGCGCCCGACTCCAATAGGGCCGCGATCTCCTCGGGGGAGTAGCCCACCGAGGCCAGCACCTCCTCGGTGTGCTCGCCCAGCGCCGGGCCGGGGAGGCGGTTGTGGGCGCCGGGGGTGCGCGACAGTTTCACGGGGAGGCCGAGCTGGCGCACGCCGCCCTCGACGCCGGGCTGGTCGAGCGTGACCACCATCTCCCGCTCGCGCACCAGCTCCGAGGCGAGCGCCTCGTCCAGCTCCAGCACCGGCTCCAGACAGCAGTCGTGCTCGCGCGCGAATTGCTCCCACTCGGCGCGGGTGCGGGCCTTGAAGATCTCGACGACCCGGGCGTGGGCGTCGCTTCCGGGCGCCTCGAACTGGCGCTCGACCAGATCCTCGCGCTCCACGCCGCGGCACCACGCCTGCCAGAACTTGGGCTCCAGCGCGCCCAGCGTCATCCAGCCGTCGGCGCACTCGTACGGCCGGTAGCAGATCACCGCGCCGGCGAGCAGCAGCTCGCCGCGGCGAGGAACGTTGCCGTCGGCGAAGTACGCGCCCGCCACCATCGCCAGCCACGAGAGCGCGCCGTCGGCCATCGACACGTCCACCACCTGGCCTTCGCCGGAGCCACTCCTGTCAGAATCCCGATCCCGCGCCGGCGCGGGATCGGTGGGTGATTGACGAACGGGGGCGCCGTCGCGCTCGCGCAACGCCGCGAGGATCCCGAACGCCGCCATCAGCGCGCCGCCGCCGAGGTCGGCGATCTGGCCGGCCGCCTGGATCGGCGAGCCGCCGCGCTCGCCCGTAAGACCGAGCAGGCCGACGAGGCCGAGGTAGTTCATGTCGTGGCCCGACGCCTCCTGCTTGGGGCCAGTTTGGCCGTAGCCACTGATCGCGCAGCACACGATCCCAGGGTTCGCCTCGCGCATCCGCTCATACCCCACGCCGAGGCGATCCAGCACTCCCGGGCGGAACGACTCCAGCACCACGTCATGCTCCGCCACCAGCCGCAGCAGCGCCGCGCAGCCCTCCTCGCGCTTGAGGTCGAGGCGGATCGAGCGCTTGTTGCGGTTGAGCGCCAAAAACAGCGCCGACTTGGCGGTGTCGCCGGCGGCGGGCGGGCCCCCATAAAAGGGCGGCGACCAGCGGATGTAGTCGCCCATCC
>DATMMB010000398.1:0-3760 GCA_035569895.1 Solirubrobacteraceae bacterium
AGCGTGTACCACGCCAGCAGCCACGTGCTGGTGACGGCGATCGCCAGCAGCGCCCACCCCGAGGCGGCCACCCAGTCGTAGCCCCGCCACGTGCGCCACATGAGGTGCAGCACGACGATCACGAGCGCCGCCTTGAGCAGCGTGTGGTCGGCCGGGAACACGCCCGGCTTGCCCAGCATGTGGGCGAGCTCGTTGGGGAAGCTGTCGGTCGACACCAGCGCCGCGTCGCGGTTGAGCGCGGAAATCACGTCGAGGCCGTGCAAACCGAACACCGGGTAGGAGACGAGCGCCACCGCCACCAGAGCCGCCAGCGCGCCCCACACTATCGACGCTCTGCGGCGCGCGAGCAGCATGAACGGCAGCATCGCCGCCATCGTCGCCTTCACCAGCGCGCCGGCGGCCACCGAGGCGGCGGCAGGGGCGTCGTGGTCGGCGAACACCAGCGCCACCGCGGCCATCATGAAGAAGGTCATGATCAAATCGTTATGCGCGCCGCCCAGCCCGTACAGCACGTAAAGCGGGTTGGCGCCGACGACCAGCAGCGCGGTCGGCGGGTCGTAGCCGCGGATTCGCGCGCAGCGCCACGTCAGCGCCAGCGTGCCGGCGCTCGCCGCGAGCGCCATCGCCTTCGCCCCCCACACCGCGCCCTTCAACCCCAGCAGTCCCAGCGGGTAGGAGATCAGCGTGTACAGCGGGCCGTACGCGGTCGGCACTTTGCGCCAGTCGTCGCCCACGTACTTGTAGATGCCGTCGCCGCTGGCCGCCACCGGGCCGTGCAGGTAGGGGTCGAGGCCGTGCAGCACGCCCAGGCGCGCGTAATCGATGTAGCTGAACACATCGGTCGAGAAGAGGATCGGGCCGGCCACCACCAGCACGTTGAGCGCACCCACCAGCGCGATCGTCCACGTGGCGGCGCGGCGGTCGAGCGCGAGGCGCCCCTGCAATGCCAGCGCCAGCAGCCCGGCGTACGCCGCCGTGAAGCACAGCAGCGCGATCAAATACATGCGGAAGCCGAGCCGCTCGTGGAAGCCGACGAAGCGGTCGACCGCCTGCAGCCAGCCGGTGAGTCCGGGCGAGCCGGGGATCAGGGGCGAGTGGCCGACCGCTCCCGACAGCACCACCTCGAGCGTGGCCACCACCAGCACCAGCGCGCACGCGCCGGCCAGGACCAGCGTCGCGCGGCGACCGATCAGAGATCGCCCAGCACCCCCCGCGCGACCGAACTCCCGAGCAGCCGCGGCGGGATGCGTCAGAGCCGATGAGCTGGACAAGGCGCGGCGAAGTTTGCGCTCAGAGCGCGGTCCAAACGCTCTTGGTCTCGAGATACGCGTCGAGACCGTCGTGGCCGTGCTCGCGGCCGATGCCCGACGCCTTGAAGCCGCCGAACGGAGCGGAGGGGTCGACGGCGCCCCACGTGTTGACGTACACCGAGCCCGCGCGCAGCAGCGCCGCCAGACGGTGGGCGTTCGATACGTCGCGCGTCCACACCCCCGCGGCGAGGCCGTACTCGCCGGCGTTGGCGCGCGCGGCGACCTCCTCCAAAGTGTCGTACGGGGAGGCGACCAGCACCGGGCCGAAGATCTCCTCGCGGGAGATGCGCAACTCGTCGGAGGTGGTGGCGAACAGCGTCGGCGCGACGAAGTACCCGCCACTGTCGGCGAGCGCCACCTCGCCGCCGGCGAGCACCTCGGCGCCTTCGGCCTTGCCGGCATCGATATAGCCGAGCACCCGCTCGTGCTGCTCGGAGGACACCAGCGGGCCGAGCTGCGTCTGCGGGTCGAGGCCGGGTCCGAGGCGCGCCTTGCCCGCCTGCGCGGCGAGCGCGCTCATCACCTCCTCGAAGCGCTCCTTCGGCACGTACAGTCGCGAGCCGGCGTTGCACGCCTGGCCGGAGTTGAAGTAGATCGCCTGGTAGGCGCCCTTCACCGCCGCCTCGATGTCGGCGTCGGGGAGGATGATGTTGGGCGACTTGCCTCCCAGCTCGAGCGTCACGCGCTTGAGCGCCTTGCCGGCCTTCGCGCCGATCTCGCGCCCCACCGCGGTGGAGCCGGTGAACGCGATCTTGTCGACCCCCGGGTGGTCGACCAGCGCAGCGCCGGTGGCGCCGTCGCCGGTGAGCACGTTGATCACGCCCGGCGGGAAGCCCACGTCCAACGCCAGCTCGCCGAGGCGCAGCGCGCTCAGCGGCGTCTGCTCGGCCGGCTTCAGCACGACGGTGCAGCCGGCGGCCAGCGCCGGCCCGAGCTTCCACGCGGCCATCAGCAGCGGAAAGTTCCACGGGATGATCTGCGCGCACACCCCCACCGGCTCGCGGCGCGTGTAACAGAGCATGTTGGGCGCCGTCACCGGCAGCACCGCGCCCTCGATCTTCGTCGGCCAGCCGGCGAAGTAGCGCAGGTGGGCGACCGTGCCGGCGACGTCCACGTACTGCGCGAGGCCCACCGGCTTGCCGTTGTCGGCCGACTCGATCTGCGCGAGCTCCTCGGCGCGCTGCTCGATCGCGCCGGCCAGCGCCAGCATCAGCTGCTCGCGCCCGGAGGCCGGCAGCGCCGCCCACGGCCCCTCGAACGCCGCGCGCGCCGCCGCCACCGCCCGCTCCACGTCCTCGGCGCCGGCCTGCGGCACCTGCGCCAGCGGCCGCCCGGTGGCGGGGTCGAGCGTCGCGAACGTCGCCCCCGCGGCGGCTTGGGCGCGCTCGCCGCCGATCAACAGCGCGTGCTCGCCGGCGATGAACGCGCTGGCATCGGAGCCCAGCGCCTCGGGTTGGACAAAACGGGGATGCTCGCCGGAGGCGAGCGTCTCCCGGCTTCGTCCCACAGTCGTTGTGCTCATGTTCGGCTCCTTGATGGGTGAAGAGGGGGCCCGGCTCGCCGGCCTATGGCCGGCTGCGCCGCCCTCTATGGTCGGAGGACGATCTTCAATGCCTCGCGGCGGTCGTACAAAGCGTACGCCTCCGGGGCGTCGTCGAGGGGCATGTGGTGGGTGACGAGCGGCGCGGGGTCGAGCGCGCCGGCGGCCATCAGCGCGAGCACCCGGTCGACGTGTCCGATCACGTTGGCGTGGCCGGCGCACATCCGCAGCGACTTGATCCACAGGAGGCCCATGTGCACCTCCGCCCGCTCCGCGTACACGCCCACCGCCTGCACGGTGCCGCACTTGCGCGTCAGTCGCAGCGCCTGCTCCAGCGCGGAGGGATGGCCGACGGCGTCGATGCACACGTCCACCCCGCGGCCGTCGGTGGCCGCGCGCGCCGCGGCGCGCGGGTCGCCTTCGCCGAGGTGCACCGCCTGCGCGCCGAAGCGCTCCGCCATCGCCAGGCGCTCGGGCACCGAGTCGACGGCAATCACGTGCGCGGCGCCGCACGCCCGCGCGGACTGCACCGCGCACAGCCCCACCGGCCCGAGCCCGAGCACCGCCACCACGTCCCCGGGCTGCATGCCGCTGTCCACCACGGCGTGAAAGCCGGTGCCCATCACGTCGCCGGCGAACAGCGCCACCTCGTCGCTCATCCCCTCCGGAACCTTGCGCAGCACCAGCTCGGCGCTCGGCACGAGCGCCCGCTCGGCCTGCGTGCCCTGCAGCGCGCCGAGCGTCGCGCCATGCCCGAACGTGCGCGAGGCATCGCACTTGTGAAAGGCGCCGCGCCGGCAGAACCAGCAGTGCCCGCAGGCGCTCTGAAAGCAGCCGAGCACCCGGTCGCCCCCCTGCACCGTGCGCACCTCCTCGCCCACCTCCAGCACCGTGCCGACATACTCGTGCC
>DATMMB010000399.1:0-6514 GCA_035569895.1 Solirubrobacteraceae bacterium
CGATTGTGCCCAGAACGTTACACCATTCCAGCTCCCAAGTGCAGCGAACTTAAGAACCTTTCAAATAGAATAGGTCGTACGCTGTCACCGCGCGAGGCCGGACAGAGCGCAGCGGAGAACCCCTTCCCTACCGTGCCTTTCGCCAGCAGGAATCCTGGCACCGGAGCGCGCCGGCGCGCGGCACCCGGCGGAGAGAAAGACACGAATCGCCCTGGGAGTCGCGGCGCCGCGGCGCACACCTCACTCGGGCACCTCCTCCCGCACGCCCACCAACCAGTGGCCCTCCCGCAAGTCCCTTGGCGCTTGGATCGGCTGCAAACCTCCGGCTGCCTTGTCCTCGGCCGGGGCCGTAGAGGCACTCACTGTCCGGTGGGTCTTTGATCATCGGCAGGCTCGGTTTTCGCTCGCCCGCGCACCAACGGACTCACATGATGGGCCCCTAGCGCGTTTGACCTGCGGAGCCCTAGCGCGTTTGACCTGCGGAGCCCACCGACCGCGGCTCATCGCCCCCCACACCGACCCGCTCGCCCAGCGCCGCCGCCGCGCTGGCGGGGTCGAGACGCCGCTGCACCACCTCCTCGAGCAGCCGCTGAAACTCGGGGTCGTCGCGCAGGTCGTCCTCCAGCCGCCGCCGCATCCGCGCGGTGGCGATGGCCAGCACCTCGTTGCGCAGGTTGCGCCCACGACGCGCCTGCAACTGGCCGTCGCCGAGGATGTGCCGGCGGTGCTCGGCGATCGCCGCCACGAGCTCCGCCACCCCGCTGCCCTGATTGGCCTCTGTCTTGACGATCGGCACGCGCCAGCCACCGCGCACCTCCTCGGGACCGCGATCGAGGTTGGCGAGCGAGAGCACGCCGCGGATCTCGCGCACCATCGTGTCGGTGAGCGGGTGGTCGGCCTTGTTGATCACGATCACATCGGGGATCTCCATCACGCCGGCCTTCAGCGCCTGGATCGAGTCGCCGGAGCCGGGCATCAGCACGAGCACGATCGTGTCGGCGTGGTCGATGATGTCGATCTCCGCCTGTCCCACCCCCACCGTCTCCACGAACACGTCCTGGCGACCGGCCGCGTCGAGCAGCAGCGCGGCCTGCAGCGCCGCCTCGGAGAGCCCGCCGAGCGCACCGCGATTGGCCATCGAGCGGATGAACACGCCCGGGTCGAGGAAGTGCTCGGTGAGACGGATCCGGTCCCCGAGCAGCGCGCCCTGGGTGAACGGCGAGGAGGGGTCGATCGAGAGCACGCCCACCGTGCGCCCCGCCTCGCGCCGGGCCCTGGTGAGCGCGCCGATCAGCGTCGACTTGCCGGCGCCGGGTGGGCCGGTGAAGCCGACCACCTCCGCGTGGCCGGTGTGCGGGTAGATCTCGCGCACCAGCTCCCACCCCTCGGGGCGGTCGTCCTCGACCAGCGAGATCGCGCGCGCCAGCGCGCGGCGATCGCCGGCGAGCAGGCGCTGGGCGAGGGTGGAGGACACCAACGAAGTATCTAGGATGCCCGCTCGTGACACAGCTCCGGGACTGCGTGCGCACGTGGCGGTGGATGCGCGCGAACAACATGGTCAGCCGCCACTATGCGCTGCTGGGCGCAAGATGGCTGTGGCTGAAGCTGCGCTGGCGCGGGCGCCTGCAGACCGACGGGATCTGCTTCGTCTGCCCGAAAGTGCACTTCGAGATCGGCCCGCACGCGAAGCTGCACATCGGCCGCTGGGCGTGGGTGGGGCACGGCAGCAAGCTGCGCGTGCACGAGGGGGAGGTGCGGATCGGCGCGAAGACCGTGATCGGCCAGGAGTGCACGATTTCCGCCTTCCGGCACGTGTCGATCGGGCGCGAGTGCATCGTCGCCGACCGCGTGATGCTGATCGACTTCGACCACGGGGTCGTCGAGGTCGAGCGCCCGATCCGCTTGCAGGGCATCTATAAGCGCGACGTGAACGTCGGCAGCAACGTGTGGATCGGCTATGGCGCGTGCATCCTGCGGGGCGTGACGGTCAGCGACAACAGCGTGATCGGCACCGGCGCCGTCGTCACCCGCGACGTGCCCGCCAACGCGGTGGTGGGCGGCGTGCCGGCCCGCGTGATCCGCATGCGCGAGGCGCCGACGACGCTGCGGTGGGAGTGAGGTCGCGGAGCGCTCAGCCGCCGTCGGCTCCGGTGCGCCCATCGGTCGATCGCAACAGGCCGTCGGAGGCCCGTCACGGCGCCAGCAGCGCGGCGCGATCGGCGTGCACGGCGAGGTCGCGCAGCGCGCCCGCGTCGGCGCCCGGCCCAACCGCGAGCGCCCGCTCGACGCCCGCGCGGTGGGCGGCGAAGCGCTCACGCGCATAGGGGACCGCCAGGCCGCGCGAGACCATGAAGGCCCAGTCGCTCGACTGCAGCGCGAGCAGCTCGCGCACCGCCGCATCGCCCGCGTCGGGACCGGCGCGCAGCACCTCGATCTCGGCGGCGCGGGTGGCGAAGGCGATGTCGGCGACGGGCGGACCCGACCAGGTGGAGAGGTCGCCGCCGGTGCCCCACGTGCTCGCGTCCCACGGCCGCGCGTCCACATCGCCAAGCGCCGCGGGCTCGTGATGTTCGAGCGCGTCGTCGAGCCGCACCAGCGCGACGTTCTGGCGGGTGCACTCCTCCACCACCGCCTCCAACCACGCGCGGCCCTCATACCACCAGTGGCCGAGCAGCTCGGTGTCCAGGGCGCACACGACCAGGCCGCCGCCGGGGTGCTCGCGCCCGTCGCGCTGCAGGCGCGCGGCGGCGTGCGCCACGAAGTCGGCGGCGTGCTCGTGCGCGAGCGCCAGCGCCTGCGCGTGATCGTAGGCGCCGCCGTCGTTGGCCCACGGTTGGTGGTGGTGGATCGTGTGGTGGTGGTAGTCGCGGTAGCGCTCGTGCGAGGGGTAGCCCGCGTCGCTCCACACCCGCGCGATCGTGACGCGGTCGATCGGCACACACACCACCCCCGACGCGCCGAGCAGGGGGCGCAGGTGCGCGGGCGCGCCGAGGCCGAAGCGGCTGGTGAGCTCGACGCACACCGCCCGCACCCCCGCCTGCGCAAGCACGGGCTGGAGCGCCTGCGCGTGGGCGCACTCCGGCAGCCAGAAGCCGCCCCGCCAGCCGGCGCCGAAGCGGGCGCGATGGGAGGCGACGCCGGCGCCCACCTGCAGGCGCACCCCCGCCTCGCTCGCGAGCAGCGGCAGCACGGCGTGGGTGGCGGCGGAGGTCCACTGCGCGAACGGGGCGAACGCCCGCAGCAGATCGCCGCCGCGGCGCGCGAACCGTTCCAGCGCCCGCTCGTAGTCGCCCCACGCGCGCTCCAGCTCGCGCGCAAGCGTGCCATGACCGCCCGCGCGCAGACCGCGGGCGTCCTCGGCGTGCGTGAAGCGGCGGGTGTCGTCGATGAAGCGGGCGAACCGCTCGCCCACGCCGGCGGCCTCCAGCTGGTCGCACAGCACCGGCGTGAGCGACACCGTCAGCGGCGCACCCCGCTCCAGCAGCTCCAGCAGCGGCAGGTAGCAGGTGGCGAGCGCCTCCCACAGCCACTCCTCCCCGAACGGCCACGTGCCAAAGCCCTCGACGTAGGGCATGTGAGTGTGCAGGAGGATCGCCAGCTCGCCGCGGGCTCTGCTCACGCGCGGCACACCGCCACGAAGTCGAGCGCGCGATCCAAGTCGCACTGCCCGCGTGGGCGCAGCGCGAAGTCGCTGGCGGCGATCGCCGGGGTGAACCACCCGTAGAAGCCTCTGGTGAGGTGCAGCCGCGGGTGCACCGCGTCCCAGCCGAGCGCGAGCGCGAGCTGATGCGCCCGCAGCTTGCGTGCGTGGAAGAGCCCGAACAGCGCGACCGAAGGGAAGTGCGCGCGGCACAGCTGCTCGAGCTCGCGCGCGCGGTACTCATGCACGTGCCACGGGTTGTCCGAGCGAGGGGCGCCCTGCGGCGCGAGCGTGAGCACGTTGGGGGTGGAGAGATACACGACCCCGCCGGCGCCGACCAGCGCGCGGAAGTGCTCGAGCGCCGCCTCGGGACGGTGGAGGTGCTCAATCGTCTGCAGAAACACCACCGCGTCGGCGGGGGCCGAGAAGGTTTCGATCAGCTCGCGCGCGAAGCTGAGGTTGGGGCGCCGGTAGCGGCGGCGGGCGTGCTCGTAGGCCTGCGGGTTGGCGTCCACCCCCACGACACTCCTCGCGGCCCCCGCCAGCACGTCGGCGCCGTAGCCCTCGCCGCACGCCATGTCGACCACGCGCATACCGCCCACCTGTGCGGCGATCCACCGGTAGACGACCAGGTGGCGGCGATACCAGTAGTTCTCCTCGGGCACGTCGGGGAGCGTGCGCTCGCCGGTCAGCTCGAGCGGCGGCACGCCGAGCGGCTGGTTGCGCTGCACGTATGTGGACCCCGACACCGCGCGCGAGTATATGGTCCGCCTGTGAGCCCCTCCCTCACAGCCGAGGAGATCCGCGACGTCAACACCCGCTACCACGACGTCGCGGCCGACCACTACGACGCCAAGTGGGGGATCGACTTCGGCGAGATCGGCCGGCGGCAGGTGGTGGCGAAGGTGCGCAAGGCGGTCGGCGAGCCGGCGGGCGGGCCGGCGGTCTACGGGCGGTCTCTGGAGATCGGCGCGGGGACCGGGTACTTCACGCTCAACCTGATGCGCGCGGGGCTGATCGAGGAGGCGACCTGCACCGACATCTCGCCGGGGATGCTCGCCACGCTCGACGCCAACGCGCGACGGCTGGGGCTGGAGGTGCACACGGTGAGCGCCGACGCCGAGCGGCTGCCGTTCGCCGATGGAAGCTTCGACCTTGTGCTCGGCCACGCGGTGCTCCACCACATCCCCGACCTGCCGCGGGCGTTCGCGGAGTTCGCGCGCGTGCTCGCGCCCGGCGGCACGTTGGCGTTCGCGGGGGAGCCGTCGCGCTACGGCGACCGGCTCGCGCGCGTGCCCAAGCGCGCGGCCGGCACGGTGGCGCCGCTATGGCGGGCGGCGCTGCGCGCACGTCCCGCCGGGTGGGCGGGAACCGGATCCGGCGGCGCACCCGACGCGGCACTGGAGAGCGTCGTCGACGTGCACGCGTTCGCGCCGGGGGAGCTGCGCGCGTTCGCGCAGGGCGCCGGACTGCGACAGGTGCGCGTGCGCGGCGAGGAGCTACTGGCCAACTGGTTTGGCTGGACCAACCGCACATTGGAGGCGACCGCCGCGCCCGAGGACGTGCCGTGGGCGTGGCGCCAGTACGCCTACCGCGGGTATCTCACACTGCAGGAACTCGACCGCCGCCTGCTGGAGCCGCGACTGCCGGCGGCGATCTTCTACAACCTGATGGTGTCGGCGCGCCGGGGAGGTTGAGCATACTCGTGTTACGCTTTGTGCGGTCAATGTGCTGATTGCGTCTGCACAGCACCTTCGGGGGACTCGGGCGACCGAGTCCCTCTTTCTTTGTGGGGATAAGCTCCTGGTGACTGCCGGAGCCGTCTTTGCTGCAGCCACCGGGACGCACTGCTATCGCGCCAGCCGATCGATGATCAACATGGCGATCAGCAGAGCGATGGTCAATGTGCTCACAGCCTCTGCCATATGCACCTCCTTTCTCCGGAGCGCACGGCCCCGGGGCTGTCCGGAGGGAGATGCTGCCAGCCCTGGCACATCGCCACAGATGAGAGGCTACGCAGCGACGGCGACGGTACGCTCGGCCGCCCCGCCCGCGGATACCGACCGCTCACGACGCCCGCGGGTTCATCCCCGCCTGACGGTTTGCAGGCTTAGACTTCGTATATGGCGGATGGGCTGCACCGCGACTTCCCGCTGTTCCCGCTCGGCATCGTCGCGCTGCCGACCGAGAACGTGCCGCTGCACATCTTCGAGGACCGCTACCGCACGATGATCGAACGGTGCCTGGCGGAGCGGCGCGAGTTTGGGATCCTGTGGATGGCGGAGGACGAGCTCAAGCCGATCGGCTGCGCGTGCACGGTGGAGACGGTGCTGGAGCGGCTGGAGGATGGGCGCATGAACATCCTCGCGCGCGGCACCCGCCCGTTTCGCCTAGTGGAGCGCCAGGACGACCTCCCCTACCCCGCGGGCGTGATCGAGTTCCTCGACGAGCACGACGAGCAGGCCGACGACGAGGTGGTGGGCGTCACACGCCAGTTGTACGCGGAGCTGGTGGAGCAGGCGACCGACAATGCCCTATCCGACGAGGAGATCGAGGCGCTCGACGCCTATCGGATGGCGGCGACGGTGGAGTTCGGCGCCGACGCCAAGCAGGAGCTGCTCGAGCTGCGCTCGGAGAACGCGCGGCTGCGGCTGCTGACCGCGCTGTTCCGCGCGGCGATCAAGCGGATGGAGCTGGTGGAGCGCGCCCAGGCGTACGCCCGCTCCAACGGCAAGGTGCGCTTCGGGTAGCTCGCGCCGACAGGTGGCTCACACCGGCTGGGAGGTCGAGCGAGGTGGCTCACACCGGCAGGTAGGTCCGCAGGGTAGGTAGCTCCGCAGGGTAGGTAGCTCACACCGGCTGGGAGGTCGAGCG
>DATMMB010000400.1:0-3196 GCA_035569895.1 Solirubrobacteraceae bacterium
GCGCTCGGCGGTTACGGCGCGTACGTGTGCGCAAGCGGAGAGATGGTGCGCTACCTGATCAACACCGCGCGCGCGCTGATCTTCTCCACCGCCCCCGCCCCCCCGGCGGTCGCCGCCGCGGGGGCGGCGCTGGCGCTGCTGGAGGCGGAGCCCGAGCGGGTGCGGACGCTGCGCGCCCGCGCGCGCACCCTGCGCGGCGCGCTGGCGGGCGAAGGGTGGGACGTGCGGGAGACCGACATGCACATCGTGCCGCTGCTGGTGGGCGACGAGCGCCGCGCGGTGGCGTTGTGCGAGGCGGCGCTGCAGGGCGGGGTGTACGCGCAGGCGATCCGCGCCCCCTCGGTGCCCGCCGGCGCCGCGCGGCTGCGACTCACCGCGATGGCGACGCACTCGGTCGAGGAGCTGCGCCGCGCGGCGCGCGTGCTGAGCGAGGCGGCGCGGGCGCTGGGGTCCGCGCCGGCGGCATTCAGCGGGGCGGCCGGCTCGGGCCCCCTCAGCCATGCCGCCTGAAAGCGCCGTGCGCGGCCTGTTCGTCACCGGCACCGGCACCGGCGTCGGCAAGAGCGTGCTGAGCGCCGCGCTGCTAGCCGCGATCGCCGCCGCCGGCGAGCCGGTGCGGGCGCACAAGCCGGTGGTGACCGGCCTCGACGAGCCGCCCGGAGAGTGGCCGCCCGACCACGAGTTGCTCGCGCGTCTTGCCGGCAAGGCGCCCACGGAGGTGGCGGACATGAGTCCCGCGGAGGTGACGGGCATGGCGCCCACGGAGGTGGCGCCGCTGCGCTACGGCCCGGCGGTGTCGCCCCACCTCGCCGCGGAGCTCGCGGGCGAGCGGATCGATCCCGAGCGGGTGGTGACGAGCGCGCTCGCGGCGCTGCGTGACGCCGAGGAGCGGGGCTCGGCGCTGATCGTCGAGGGCGTCGGCGGGCTGCTCGTGCCGCTCGCCGAGCGCTTCACGGTGCGCGATCTCGCCGCGCGCCTCGGGCTGCCGCTGCTGGTTGCCGCCTCACCCGGGTTGGGCACGATCAACCACACGCTGCTCACCGTCGAGGCGGCACGCGCCGCGGGGCTCGATGTGCGCGCCGTGGTGCTCACGCCGTGGCCGGACCGGCCAGCGCCGATGGAGCGCTCCAATCGCGACACGATCGCGCGGCTTGGGGATGTGGAGGTGGCGACGCTCACGCACGTCAGCACACCCGAGCCGAGCGCGCTGGGGAGCGCCGGCGAGCGCCTGCCGTGGCGGGGGTGGCTGGCGGCCGAGCGTTCCGTACCAAGCCGCGCGTAGTCTTGGCGAGGTGGTCGAACGCCAAGCCTCGAGGCTCCTCCTCTCCGGGCGGTTCCGGGGCCGTACCCCCGGAGAAAGGAGGAGCTATACCCGAGGCAGTGGGTGTTCTAACCATCACCCTGCTAATTGCTCTGCTGGTCATCGACCGGTTGACCAAGTTAGCACGGTGCCCTGACGGCCGCAGCGAGGACGGCCCCGGCGGTCGTCAGGGACTTGAAATACCTACATCCACCCTTCTCCGGTTCGTACCCCGAAGAAAGGAGAAGCATGTCCGCAGCAGCGGTGTACTGACCAACTACAAGTTTAGACCACCGTCGGACCGACCACAATCCTCGTTCCGGTCGCAGTCGCAGGCTCACTCACGGGTATGGGCGGCACGCACCACCGCCCCGGCGATCGTCGCGAGGTCATCGTCGCCGATGACGTAGGGGGGCATGGTGTAGATAAGATCGCGGAACGGGCGCAGCCACACCCCCCGCTCCACCGCCGCCGCGGTGGCCGCGCCGACGTCGACCTCGCGCTCCAGTTCCACCACGCCGATCGCGCCGAGCACGCGCACGTCCGCGACGCCCGGCAGCTCGCGGGCGGGAGCGAGCCCCTCGCATAGACCGCGTTCGATGCGCGCCACCTGCGCCCGCCACTCCCCCGTCGCGAGCAGATCGAGCGAGGCGAGCGCCACCGCGCAGGCGAGCGGGTTGGCCATGTAGGTGGGGCCGTGCATCAGCGCGCCGCCCTCGCCCGCGGAGATCGCCTCCGCGACCTGCGCGGTGCAGAGCGTCGCCGCGAGCGTCATGTAGCCGCCCGTCAGCGCCTTGCCGACGCACATCACGTCAGGGCTCACCCCGGCGTGCTCGCACGCGAACAGCGCGCCGGTGCGGCCGAAGCCGGTGGCGATCTCGTCGGCGACGAGCAGCAGCCCGTGCTCGTCGCACACCTCGCGCAGCAGCCGCACGCAGGCGGGGGAATGAAAGCGCATCCCCCCCGCCCCCTGCACCGCCGGCTCGACGATCACGGCGGCGAGCTCGTGCGCGTGGCGCGCCGCCAGCTCGCGCACCCGCGCCGCCCACTGCTCATCGACGGGCGCGTCGAAGCCGTCGGGGGGACGCTCGGCGAAGAGGTGCTCGGCGAGCGTCCCGGTGAAGAGGCGGTGCATCCCACCCACCGGGTCGCACACCGCCATCGCGCCGAACGTGTCGCCGTGGTAGCCGCCGCGCACGGTGAGCAATCGGCGGCGCTCGGAGCGACCGACCGCGCGCTGGTGCTGCAGGCACATCTTGATCGCCACCTCCACCGCCACCGACCCGGAGTCGGCGAAGAACACGCGCCGCAGGCCGCTCGGCGTGAGCGCCACCAGCCGCTCGGCGAGGCGCACCGCCGGCTCGTGTGTGAGCCCGCCGAACATCACGTGCGCGATCCGCCCGAGCTGCGCTTCGATCGCCGCGTCGAGCGCGGGGTGGCGGTAGCCGTGCACCGCGCACCACCACGACGACATCCCGTCGATCAGCTGCCGCCCGTCGGCGAGGCGCAGGCGCACGCCCTGCGCCGCGACGACCGGCAGCGGCGCGTGCGCGGACGGCAGGCCGGCGTAGGGGTGCCACACGTGCTCGCGGTCGAACGCGAGCAGTGCCTCCCAATCGGTCAGGTCAATCCTCGTACAGTGTGAAATCGCGCTTGCGGGCGCCGCACACGGGGCAAAACCACGTGTCCGGGATGTCCTCGAACGCCGTCCCCGCCGGGATCCCGCCGTCGGGGTCACCCTCCTCGGGGTTGTAGATGTAGCCGCACGACTCGCAGATCCAGCGCTGCAGGGTCTGGGTGGTCATGCCGGAAGATTACCGCTCTCGGGCGCCGCCGTGTCCCGGCCGGCCGGCGGCCGGTAGGGTCTGTCGATGCCCCGCCTCGGCCACCCCGCCC
>DATMMB010000401.1:0-5885 GCA_035569895.1 Solirubrobacteraceae bacterium
GTCGATCAACGGCAAGCGCGAGCACTTCACCGTCGCCGACCTGCGCGCGGTGGGGTCGGTGGCAGGACTGCCGCGCGGCCGCGCCGAGCGGATCATCGCGCAGGTCGCCGAGGTGGTTGCCGACTGGCCGCGCGTGGCCGCCGATGCGGGAGTCGACGAGCTGCTGGCGAGGCGAATCGCGCGCACGCACCGGTTGGCGCTGCCGCGGGGGTGATGGATCCCTACCCCAGCTCCCGCTCGACGAGCGCCACCAGCTCGCTGCACACCTGCTCGGCCTCCTCGTCGGTGGGCGCCTCCACCATCACGCGCACGAGCGGCTCGGTGCCTGAGGGGCGCACGAGCACCCGCCCGCGGCCGGCAAGCGCCTCGTCGGCGGCTTTCACCGCGTCGCTGACGGTGGGGGCGTGGGCGAGCGCCTCACGGTCGCCCACGCGCACGTTCACCAGCCGTTGCGGAAGCTTGTGCATCGCGTCGCGCTCGCTCAACGGGGCACCGGCGAGCGCCTCCAGCACCAGCAACGCACTGGCGATGCCGTCGCCGGAGCGGTTGAAGTCAAGCTCGATGATGTGCCCCGACTGCTCGCCGCCCAGCACCCACCCGCGCGCGCGCAGCTCCTCCAGCACGTAGCGGTCGCCCACCTTGGTGGCTGCCACCTCGATCCCGGCGCCGCGCATGGCGGCGTGGAAGCCGTAGTTGGTCATCACCGTCACTGCCACACCCCCGCCGGAGAGGCGTCCGGATCGCTTGAGGTGCAGCGCCGTCAGCGCCATCAGCTCGTCGCCGTCCACCACCACGCCCTCGCCATCGACAGCCAGCACGCGGTCGCCGTCGCCGTCGAAGGCGAAGCCGATCGCGTGGCCGCCCTCCACCACCAGGGCCGCCAGCCGGTCGATGTGGGTGGAGCCGCAGCCGTCGTTGATGTTGCGCCCGTCGGGGCTGTCGGCGATCACCGCGACACTCGCGCCGAGCCGCCTGAAGATCTCTGGCGCGACGCGGTGGGTGGCGCCGTTGGCGCAGTCGAGTAGCACGTCGAGGCCGTTCAGGTGGAGCGCGGCGAAGCGGGTGTGCAGCTCGCGCAGGTAGTCCTCGCCGGTGCCGTGCAGCTCACGCACGCGGCCGATCGCGCGAGCGACCGCCGGGTCATCACCACCGGACGCCGGGTCATCACCACCCGACGACGCCGGGTCATCGCCGGCGGCTGCCGCCATGTCGGTGTGCGCACGCTCGCCACCTCCCTCACCGCCGGCGCGTACGTTCGGCCCTCCGCCGTTGCGAGCGTCGCCGCCCGCCGTGGGCGCAACCCGTTCCAGCTCCCGCTCGATCTGCAGCTCGGTGTCGTCGGAGAGCTTGAAGCCGTCGGCGCCAAAGAACTTGATGCCGTTGTCCTCATATGGGTTGTGCGAGGCGGAGATCACCGCCGCCATGTCGAATCCGTAGCGCGCGATCAACAACGGCGCGGCGGGCGTCGGCAGCACCCCGCCGAGCAGCGCGTCGCCGCCGGCGGCGCTCACCCCCGCGGCGAGCGCGGCCTGCAGCATCTCGCCCGACTCGCGCGTGTCGCGGATTATGAGCACCTGCGGACGCGCGGCACCGGCGAGCGCGGTCGCGGCGCGGCCGAGACCGAGCGCCAGCTCGGCGCTCAACAGCTCGCCGGCGACCCCCCGTACACCATCTGTACCGAACAGCTTGCGCGACATCAGTGGAGTGTCGGCAGGGGCAGGCCAGGGCCTTCAGGGCTCGTGACAAAGCATCTGACGGTCCGGTGCGGGCGCTTCGAGGCGGTCTGCGCCACCCGCGGTGCTCGCCGTGCTACCAGCACGGCTGCGCTCGCGTGCGTCGCATCCCATCCCCGAATCGACCGGGTGGGCGGGTCCTATACATCCATCTACTTTGTCACGAGCCCTACCGCTTGGAGAACTGCGGACGCTTGCGCGCCTTCTTCAAGCCCGCCTTCTTGCGCTCCTTCGCACGCGCGTCGCGCGTGAGAAAACCGCGTCGCTTGAGCTCCCCACGCAGGTTGGGATCGGCCTCCAGCAACGCCCGCGAGATCCCGTGGCGCAACGCCCCCGCCTGCGAGGAGACACCCCCACCGTGCAGCCGCGCCACCACGTCCATCCGCTGCTCATACCCCACTGCCTCAAGCGGCTGGCGGATGTTGCGCTGCAACGTGGTGCGGGGGAAATGCTGCTCCAAGGCACGTCCGCTGAAGTCCTCCCCATCGATCCTGTAGGTGCCGGTGCCCGGCCTGAGGATCACCCGCGCGATAGCAGTCTTGCGCTTGCCGGTCGCGCGGTAGCGGGCACCGGCGGCGAGGTCGATCGCCGCCGTGGAGATCGGCTGCGGCAGCGCCTCCTCCTCTTCCTCGGCGCCCTGCTCCTCGGCCGCGACGGCCTCCTCCTCGTACTCGGCGATCGCATACGGATCCTCCGGCGCCTCACGCGCCAGCGGGTCAACGCCCTCCGGGACGATGTCCACTTCCAGGTGCGCCCCGGGCACCGCCGGCTTCACGCGCGGCGCCGGCTCCTCCTCCTCGTCCTCCTCCAGCTCCTCCTCGACTGCCGACTCCGCCTCCCGCGCCACGGGCTGCTCGACGGCGCCCTGCTCCGCCATCATCTCGCCGGCAGGCGACTGCTCGGAGGCATCCGCGACGATCGTCTCCTCGGCGACGATCTCCACCGCCTCCTCCCTCGCCGGCGCCTCGACCGACACCCGCTCGGCCGCCGGCTCCTCCGCAGCCATCGACCCCTCGCCGGCAGGCGCCTGCGCGGAGGCCGCCTCAGCGGTCGGCTGCTCCTCGACCGCGGGCCGCTCCTGGGCCGGCTCCTGCGGCGTGTCGGGCTCGTCGGTCATCAGGCGTCGATCTCCAGCGGCTCCGGCTTCTGCGCGACGTGCGGGTGCTCAGGCCCGGCGTAGATCTTGAGCTTCGTCAGCTGCTTGCGCGCGAGGCGGTTACGGGGCATCATGCCCTTGACGGCGATCCGGATGATCTCCTCGGGCCGGCGGGCGAGCATCTCCTCGAAGCTGCGCGAACGCAGACCACCGGGGTAGCCGGAGTGGCGGTAGTAGCGCTTGTCAGTGCGCTTCTTGCCGGTCACCGCGACCTTCTCAGCGTTGATCACCACCACGAAGTCGCCGGTGTCGATGTGCGGCGTGTACTGCGGCTTGCGCTTGCCGCGCAGGATGTCGGCGAGCTGCGTGGCGAGGCGGCCGAGCGTCTTGCCGTTGGCGTCGACGAGCAGCCAGTTGCGCTCGCGGTCGGTGGGCTTGGCGACGTAGGTCTTCATCACGTGAAAAAGGCCGCACGCAGTCAACCGCGCGCGGCGAGGGCGACATGATAGGCGAAAATCGAACCCGGACAAGCCCTCCCTGGCGAGTGGCTCGTCGTGGCTGGCAAGGATTGCAGCCCCCACCCACCCGCGTGGCGTGCTCAGCACGCGAGCGACCGAGAACGCCGCCAGGCGCGACGAGCCGCCGTCAGGGCTACTCCCACTCGATTGTTCCCGGCGGCTTCGAGGTGATGTCGAGCACCACCCGGTTGACCTCGCGCAGCTCGCCGATCATGCGCGAGGCGATCTGCTCCAGGAGGTCGTACGGCAGCCGCGCCCAGTCGGCCGTCATCGCATCGTCGGAGGTGACCGCGCGGATCACCACCACGTGGCCGTAGGTGCGCTCGTCGCCCTGCACGCCGACGGTGCGGATGTCGGGGAGCACGCAGAAGGACTGCCACAGCTCGCGGTAGAGACCGGCTTTGCGGATCTCCTCCTGAAGAATGTGGTCGGCCTCGCGCAGCACGTCGAGGCGCTCCCTGGTGGCTTCGCCGCCGACCACACGGATCGCAAGGCCGGGGCCGGGGAAGGGCTGGCGCCACACCAGGCGCTCGGGCAGCCCCAGCTCGGCGCCGACGGCGCGCACCTCGTCCTTGAACAAGGCGCGCAGCGGCTCGACAAGCTCGAACTGGAGGTCGTCGGGGAGACCGCCGACGTTGTGGTGGGACTTGATCGTCGCCGCCCCCGTGCCGCCGCCGGACTCGATCACGTCGGAGTAGAGCGTGCCCTGCACGAGAAAGCGGGCCGGCGCGGCCTCGCCGCTCGCATCGCGGTCGCCTGAGGCCCCCGCCCCCGCCCGGGGCACACCAGCCGCGACAAGCTTGGCGGCCTCCTCCTCGAACACGCGGATGAACTCGGCGCCGATCGCCTTGCGCTTGGCCTCCGGCTCGGTGACGCCCCGCAGCCGGTCGAGAAAGCGCCGCTCGGCGTCCACCGCCACGAGCGCCACCTTGAAGGTGTCTCTGAAGGTGGCGATCACCTGCTCGCCCTCGTCCTTGCGCATCAGGCCGTGGTCGACGAACACGCACGTCAGCCGCTCTCCGATCGCGCGGTGCACGAGCAGCGCCGCCACGGAGGAGTCGACGCCGCCGGAGAGGCCGCAGATCGCCCTCCCCTCCCCCACCTGCGCGCGGATGCGGGCTATCTGCTCCTGCACGATCGACGCCGCCGACCAGGTGGGCGGGCATTCGCAGACCTCGGTGAGAAAGCGGCCGAGGATCTGCTGGCCGTAGGGGGTGTGGACGACCTCGGGGTGGAACTGGACGCCGTAGATGCCTCGCCCGGCGCTCTCGAAGGCGGCGACCGGCGAAGTGGGGGTGTGCGCGAGCGCGGTGAACCCGGGTGGCGCCTCATACACGGTGTCGCGGTGGGACATCCAGCACGTCTGCTCACGCGGGGTGTCGCGCAGCAGGGTGCCGTGCGTGGCGACGGTGAGGTCGGAGCGGCCGAATTCGCCGACCTCCGCCTGCTCGACCCGCCCGCCGAGCTCGTGCACCAGCAGTTGCATGCCGTAACAGATGCCCAGCACGGGGACGCCCAGCTCCAGCAGGCCGGTCTCCAGACGGGGCGCGCCGGGCGCGTACACCGACGCGGGCCCGCCCGAGAGGATCACACCGCGGGGGCGCCGGGCGGCGATCTCCGCGAGCGGCACGTGGTGGGGGATCAGCTCGGAGAAGACGCCGCACTCGCGCACCCGGCGGGCGATCAGCTGCGAGTACTGGCCGCCGTAGTCGATCACGATCACCGTGTCGGTGGCCGCACGTAACCTGTCGCCTGCGGATCCCTCGATTGGCGTCCTCCGAGGCGCCCCCGACAAGTCTGGCAAGGACGCAAGGAGGGTGGCGTGCTCTGCACGCGAGCGACTGAGGACGCCGCCAGACGCCGTCGGGGGCGCCTCAGAGGTCATTGACGAGCGCGACCGCCCTGCCGTTGACAGCACCCATGCCCACACCCTGGTCGCGCTGGAGCGCCTTGCCCTCGGTTTGCAGCGCCGGCGCGACCACCACCTCAGCGCGGTTGAACTCGGCGAGGTCCTTGTGGCCGCAGGTGGCCATCGAGGTGCGCAGGCCGCCGAACAGGTTGAAAGTGCCGTCGTTCTCGCGCGCCGGCCCGACGAGGATCTCCTCGAGCGTGCCGTTCTGCGCGGTGGCGACGCGGGCGCCGCGGGGGAGCGTCGGGTGGAAGGTGGCCATCCCCCAGTGGTAGCCGCGCCCGGGCGCTTCGTGGGCACGGGCGAGCGGCGAGCCGATCATCACCGCGTCGGCGCCGAGCGCGATCGCCTTGGCGACGTCGCCGCCGTTGCGCATGCCGCCGTCGGCGATCACGTGGCAGTAGTCGCCTGTCTCCAGCATATGGGTGGAGCGGGCGTGGGCGACGTCGGCGATCGCGGTCGCCTGGGGCACGCCGATGCCGAGCACCCCGCGCGTGGTGCACGCCGCACCGGGACCGACGCCGACGAGCACGCCGGCCGCGCCGGTGCGCATCAGGTGAAGACCCGTGTGATAGGAGGCGCAGCCGCCGACGACGACAGGCACGTCGAGCGACGGGACGAGCTCCTTG
>DATMMB010000402.1:0-5228 GCA_035569895.1 Solirubrobacteraceae bacterium
CAAGGCGCTGATCGACCCCGGCGACGCGATCGTCGCCGAGGCGCCGACCTATCCCGGCGCGGTGCCGACGTTCGGCGCCTACCAGGCCGACGTGGTGCAGATCGACGTGGACGTGGAGGGGATGCCGATCGACGAGTTGGAGGCGACGCTCGACCGCCTGCTGGCGGAGGGCCGGCGGCCAAAGTTCCTCTACACGATCCCCAACTTCCAGAACCCCGGCGGCGTGACGATGTCGCTGGAGCGCCGCCGGCGCCTCGTGCAGATCGCGCGTGCACGGGAGTTGCTGGTGCTCGAGGACAACCCCTACGGCCTGCTGCGCTACGAGGGGACGCCGCTGCCGACGCTGTACTCGCTAGACGCCGCCGACTCCGGCCGCAGCGGCAAGTCGGACTTCGTCATCTACCTCGGCACCTTTTCGAAGATCCTCTCCCCCGGCGTTCGGCTCGGCTGGGCGGTGGCGCCGCGGCCGGTGCTGGAAAAGCTCAACCTCGGCAAACAGGGCGCCGACCTCTGCTCCTCCCCGGTGACGCAGCTGTTCGTCGCCGCCTACTTCCACGAGCACGACTGGCGCGGGTATCTCCAGGAGCTGCGGGAGCTGTACAGGCGCCGGCGCGACACCATGCTCGAAGCGCTCGCGGAGCACTTCGGCGAGGAGGCCCGCTGGACGGCGCCGCAGGGCGGCCTCTTCATCTGGGCGACGCTGCCGGAGTACATCGACACCACCAACCTGCTCGCGCAGTGCACGGATGTGGCGTTCGTGCCCGGCCGGGCCGCGTACATGGACACGGAGGGGCGCCAGGGCGCCTCCTCGATGCGGCTCAACTTCGCCGGCCTGCCGGAGCAGGAGATCCGCGAGGGGATTGGGCGGATCGGCGCGGCGGCGGAGAGGCAGATGCGGCTGTTCGGCGCGCTCACCGGGGCGCCGCGCCGCGCGCGCCCGGCGCCCCGACCGCCAGAGAGCACGCTCCCGACCGCGACACCCGACGGACAGCCGGCGCGCGAGCTGGAGCCGACCGCCGAGGCGGGCGCGCACACGCCGGCGCCCGCGGAGGTCGGCGCCGACAAGGAGAGCCTCGCCGACGTGGTGGAGCTGCGGCGGCGGCGCGCCGGCGAACGATGAGGGTCGCGGTGCTGGAGGGCGGGCGCTCGCTGGAGCGCGGCGTGTCGCTGCGCTCGGGCGCGCACGTGCGCGAGGCGCTGCGGCGCGCCGGCCACGAGGCGCTCGCGATCGACGCCGGCCCGGAGCTGGTGGCGCAGTTGCACGAGCAGGCGCCCGACATCGCGTTCGTGGCGCTGCACGGGGGCGAGGGCGAGGATGGCACCGTGCAGGGCGTGCTGGAACTGCTCGGCATCCCCTACACCGGCGCGGGGCCGTCCGCCTGCATGCGCGCGACCGACAAGGCGCTCGCCAAGCACCTGCTGGGCGAGGCCGGGATCCCCACGCCGGTGTTCCGCGCGTTTGCGCAGGATTCGTTGGAGGGGCTGGGACTCGCCGCAGGGCTACCCGAGCTGGAGCGCGCGCCCGGGTATCCACTCGTGGTGAAGCCGGCCCACGGCGGGTCGGCGCTCGGGGTGAAGTTCGCCGCCAGCGCCGCCGAGCTGCCGAGCGCGCTCGTCGCCGCCTTCTCCTACGACGACCGCGTAGTGGTGGAGCGCTACGTGAAGGGGCGCGACCTCGCCGTGTCGGTGCTCGACCTGGAGGCGTCCGAGGCGATTGCGCTGCCGATCGTCGAGGCGATCCCGCGCGAGCAGGACTTCTACGCCTACGAGTCGCGCTACGAGATCGGCATGACGACGTTCGTGTGCCCGGCGGAGCTGCCCGAGGAGATCACGCTGCGCGCGCAGGAGCTGGCGCTCGCGACCTATCGGCTGCTCGGCTGCCACGGCGTCGCGCGCATCGATCTGCTGCTCGAGGAGGAGTCGGCGGAGCCGACGGTGCTGGAGGCCAACGTCGTGCCCGGCCTCACCGAAACAAGTCTGCTGCCGCAGGCGGCGGAGGCCGCGGGGATTGACTTCGACGCTTTGGTAGGGCGCATCCTGCAGAGCGCGTTTACGCGGTAGGCGCGGTCAATGCTTCAGGCGGCGTGTCGAAGCCGCGCGCCGCGGCCGGCGGGCATGGACGCCCGGCGCACCCCGGGCCTCACGGGGCTCGCCGCTCGCGCGGACGATCCCCCACCCCTCCCGTTGACTGAACAAAGAGGGCCCGGCTCGTCAGCCTTTGGCCGACTGCGCCACCCTCTAATGAACAAAGAGGGGCCCGGCTCGTCAGCCTTTGGCCGACTGCGCCACCCTCTAAGAGTCCCCCGCGGCGAAGTCCTCCGGGGACACCTGGTCCAGAAACTCCTTGAACTGCTCGACCACGTCCTCGGACTCCTCCTCGTTCTGCTCGAATTCGATCGCCGACTCCGCGATCACCTCCTCGGCGGCGAAGATCGGCGCGCCGCTGCGCACCGCCAGCGCGATCGCGTCGCTGGGGCGCGAGTCGATCTCCAGCTCGCGCCCGTTCACCGACAGGGTGATCGAGGCGAAGAACGTGTTCTCGCGCAGCTCCGTGACGGCCACCTGCGTGCAGCGCACCTCCAGCTCGCCGAGCACGTCGCACAGCAGGTCGTGGGTCATCGGCCGCGGCGTGGACGCGCCCTGCAGCTTCATCAGGATCGACGCCGCCTCGGGGTGGCCGATCCAGATCGGGAGGAACCTGTTGCCCTCAACCGTCTTCAGCAGCACGATTGGCTGCTTGCCAACCATGTCGAAGCTCACGCCGTAGATGACCATCTCCTGCACGGACCGTTCCTCCGCGGTGGGGAATCCAGAGTATAGGTACCCGCAGGGGCGCCAAGTGGGGTCTCAGCCCCGCTCGCGGAAGCTCCACAGCTTGTTGCCGAGGAAGTTCAGCGGCATCACCGCCGCCACCGCCAGCGCCTGCGCCGCCACCTTCTCAATCTCGGCGCCCTGCACGAACGCCGTCAGCAGCGCCAGGCTGAAACCCTCCGCGACGAGGCTCACGAGCAAGAAGCGCAGCCCCTGCAGCCGCGCGCTGCCGGCCGCCGCATCGAAGGTCCAGTGGCGGTTGAGCATGAAGTTGTTGAGCACCGCCACCACCCACGCGAGCACGCTGGCGAGGCGATAGTCGAGGCCCGCCGCGTGCACGCACACCGCGTACATGGCGATGTTGACGACGAAGCCGCTGCCGCCGACGATCCCGAAGCGCACCAGCTGCAGCCAGTTGGCGGGCTTGCGCATCCCGTGCAGCAGGCGCACGTGCGGGCGGGCCTCACCGGCGGAGATGCCGGGGCCCGGCATCTCCACGGCCGTTGCCTCGTCTTGCATCCGCCCAGCGTAGCGACACCGGGCGGCGGACGACCGCGGAGGCGGGCGCGGGGGGCAGGCGATCGGGCCCGCGCGGCATGCAGACGCTACCCGCGCGCCCGCATGGCGGGCGGGGCGATCGACGGTCCGTGCAGCATGCGCCGGCGCCACCCGCGGCGGCGGACGCTAGCCTTTGCGGAGGTGAGCGCTCATCAGCGGATCGACGATGCGCCGGCGGGACGGGACGGCGTGCTCCGACCGACCCCCACCGGCCCGCGGCTGGGCTTCTCGCGCCGGCGCCTGGCGGGCGCGATCGGCGTCGCGGCCGTGGCGGGCGCCGTGGTGGCGCTGGTCGTGCCCGCCAAACCTTCCCATATCGTCGCCTCACACCGGCAGGCGGGCAGGACACGGGCTCCGTCGAGCACCCGCGCGCAGCACAAGGTGGAGTTGGCCTCGACCAAGCCCGTCGCGGAGGCGCGCGACCCCGAAGAAGCTAAGAGCTTCCCCGTGTCGGGGACCGTGCACCACGCCGCCGCCGTCACTCCGGCGAAAGTCGCCGAAGAATACGTCGCCCCGGGCGCGCAATCGAACGCCGAAGTGCGCGCGGAGCTGGGCCGCATGCACCAGGTCGAAAGCGCCGCCCGCGCGCAGGCGCACGCGACGATGGCAACCGTCCCGGGCGGCGACTCGGTCGGGGGCAACGGCGCGATCCCGATCCCCGCGGGCATCCCCGAAGTGGTGCAGCGCGTGATCGCCGGCGCCAACGCGATCGCTGACTTTCCCTACGTGTACGGCGGCGGGCACGCCTCGTTCGTCAGCAACTCCTACGACTGCTCCGGCTCGGTCTCCTACGCGCTGGCCGCCGGCGGGCTGTTGAGCGCCCCGGAGACCTCGGGGGACCTGGAGAGCTGGGGCGAACCGGGGCCGGGGAAATGGATCACGATCTACGCCAACGCCGGGCACGTGTACATGTACGTCAACGTCGGCGGTCGCTGGATGCGCTTCGACACGGTCGGGCGCTCCGGCCCCTACGCCTCGCGCTGGCAGCCCGAAATCCGCTCCAACGCCGGCTTCGTCGCGCGCCACCCGCCGGGGCTGTAGGCGGCTCACAAAGGGCGGCGGCTCGGAGCGCCGCGCGGCGGACGGGGCGCGCAGCAGGGGGTCTGCGTGCGCGCGGGCGGCGCGGCGGCGCCGGCTCGGCGGCGGCGCCTCAGCGGTGCAACTCGACGGTGCTCATCACCGTCGTGAACAGCGGGCTCTGCGCGGATTCGTTGCGCGCGACGAGGCGCAGCGTCAGCTTCACCTTGCGCGCCTTGCGCAGATGCTTGGCGACGCTCTTGGAGAACCTGATCCGCACCGAGCTGTGCCCGCCCTTGGTGGTCTCCAGCAGCGCGTGGCCGATCACCAGCGACTGCGGCGCGCCGGCGGGCAGGTTGGCGGCGGTCGGCCCCGAGATCCTGAGGTGGCGCGCGATGCTCGCTTCGAGCAGCACTTCGAAGTGGCCGGCGACCTTCTCGTTGACCGAGTAGTGCACCACGAGGCCCTTGCGCGCCACCTGCCCGAGCGGAGCCGCCACGGCAGCCGCGAGCGCCACCGGGGGCGGGATCACCGGCTTCACGATCACGCCCGCGCCTGTGGTCGTGGTCGTGCCGGAGCCGCCCGAGCCGCTCCCAGGCGGTACGGGCGGCGGCGGCGTGGGTTGAGGGGGAGGCGGTCCGACGATGTTGACAGCCTGCGTGAAGCTCGCGGTGTCGCCCCCCATGTCGCGCACCGTGAGCGTTACGTTGTACGTGCCGCCGTACTTGTAGGCATGGAAGACACTCGCCGCGCAGGGGGGCTTCCACGGCAGTTCGCACAGCGAGCCCGGTTCACCGGGAGGCGCACCGGGCGCGTAGCCCGACACTTCCGCCGAGCCGTCG
>DATMMB010000403.1:0-9480 GCA_035569895.1 Solirubrobacteraceae bacterium
AGTATGTGCGCCAGTCGCACGAACTACGTGCAGCGCGGAGCCTCCCGTCGAGCCGGTGCCGGTGAGAGCTGGCGGAGGGCCGGCTCGCTCGGGCGGGATTCAGGAGGCGGGCGGCGTGCTTGTGGGTTGCCGCGGGCGGGGCGCGTCGAGCTCATCCTGTGCCCGGCGCGCACGCGCTCGTCTCAGTAGTTACGTGCGGCCCATGTTCTATTGAGAGTGAGAGCCATTCAGGAATCTACAGCTCGGTCCCGCTCCGCCTCCTCGACGCTCCGCTTCAGCTCCCCGGGGCGGCCGTTTCGGCGATCAGCTCGCCAAGGGGGCGCACCTGCCGCCCCTGCTCGTCGAAGTTCGCGGGCGCCAGCCACGCGCGGAAGCCGGCGTCGATCGCCGGCCACTGATCGTCGGTGATCGCATACCAGGCGGTGTCGCGGTTGCGACCCTTCACCACCTGGTGCTTGCGGAAGACGCCCTCGAAGGTGAACCCGAAGCGTTGCGCGGCCCGGCGCGAGGCCGCATTCAAAGCGTTGCACTTCCACTCCAGGCGCCGGTAGCCCAGCTCCTCGAAGGCGTGGCGGGCGAGCAGGTGGATCGCCTCGGTCGCCGCGGTGGTGCGCTGCAGCGGCACGCCGAAGACGAGGTGGCCGATCTCGATCGTGCCGAGCTCGGGCGCGATGCGCAGGTAGGACGCCATCCCGACGGGCTGCTCGTCGGCGCGGCGCGCGAGCGTGAAATAGAGCGGGTCGGTCGAGGTCGCCGCCCAGGCGAGCATCTGTCGCAGGTGCTCAGGGCTCTCGTACGGCCCGTCGGGCAAGTAGGTCCAGATCGCCGGGTCGCCGCGGGGAGCGTGCGAGACGGTGTACAGCGGTGCGGCGTCGCGCGCGGGGTCGACGGGTCGCGCCACCACATGGGCGCCGCACAGCTCGGTGGGCGCCGGCGCCCGCGCCGGTATCCAGTCGAGCGGCTCGCCGAGAGGCTGCCGCCGGAGGCGCTCGGCGGCGCGGGCCAGCTCGCCGGCCGCTTTGCCCCGAGGGCGCTGATCGCCTGTGCTCTGCACGCGCTGGACGAACTGGGTGACGAACGGCGCGGCGCCCCGGCGCTCGTACAGCCGAGCCGCGTCGGTGTTGGTGGTGAGAACCGCGATCACCATGTCCTCGATGCCGAGCTCCTGCAGGCGCGCCTCGACGGCGTCCAGCAGCATCGACCCGATTCCGCGTCCGCGCGCGTCGGGCGCCACGACGAGCGTGACGAGCTCGGCGAGCGGGTGCGATGCCCGCCATGCCGCGGCGAACCCCTCGCCGGAGCGCACTCGCACGAATGCATAGCCTACGAGCAGGCCGGCGTCTTGGGCGGCGAGCACGAACGACTGCGGCTCGGCGCGCAGCCACTCTCGATCGAGGCGTCGGCGAACCGCCCACGCGCGCTCGAAGGGCACCTCCCGCTCGTGCAGGTGCGGCGCGAGCGCGCGGTGGTGCTGGTACAACACCCGCCACAGCGGCTTCAAATCCTCGAGGCGATTCTCGGGGAGGGCGACCACGGTGAGCCCGCTCATGCGGGAAAGACTCGCAGAAGCAGCCTGCGACCGCACGGGCGCGATCGACTCGACGGCGGCGACGAGCGCCAACCGCAGAGCGTCCGTCGGGCGTTCCCGTTACGATCGTTCCATCACTGTCAATGACACCTTTTTTGTCAAATGGATCCCCACATGGCCCCATTATTCAGCCAAAAACAGCCCATCCATCAAATCTATCGGAACCCTGGTCGTCCCTCGAAAGCGCCCACGGCGGAGTGGGAGACGCGGCTCGACTTCCTGGCGTCAACCCATGAACCTTGTGTCGAGAGCACTAGCGCAAGCCGGCTGCCGCCGGACCTCGGGAGCCGGCTCTCCGCGGGGCTGTGACGCGTATGCGCCACAGCGCTCGCCGTATCGTCCCAGCGAAACAGGACTCACTGATTAGGCGGAATAAAATGGCTTCGAAAGATAAGACACGCTCGACCGGCACGCGGCTGCGTCCGGGACCCAACGGACTGCCTCGCGGCCAGGTTTCCGAGATCCAGCGCAGCCGCATGCTCACGGCCGCCGCCGAGGCGGTGGAGGAGGTCGGGTATGCCAGGCTCACGGTGGCGCAGGTGATCGCGCGGGCGCGTGTCTCGCGCAAGACCTTCTACGACCTGTTCGAGGATCGCGAAGACTGCTTTCTCGCGGTGTTCGATCGGGCGATTGATCAGATCGGGGCGCTCGTCGGCGAAGCTTACGAACGGGAGTCGAACTGGCGCGACGGCCTGCGCGCGGGGCTGCTGGCGATGCTGCGGTTCATGGACGAGGAGCCCGGGTTCGCGCGGATCTGCGTAGTGGAGGCGCTCGGCGGGGGACCGCGCGTGCTCAAGCGGCGCAGCCAGGCTCTCGCCCAGCTGATGCCCGTGATCGACCACGGGCGCACGAGCCCCGGCGCCCACCCCGCGCGCGCCACCGAAGAATCGCCCGAGGTCACCGCCGAAGGCGTGATCGGCGCGGTGTTCGCGGTGATGCACACGCGCCTTCTGGCGCGCAGCAAGGAGCCGTTCACCGCACTGTTGGGGCCGTTGATGAGCATGATCGTGCTGCCCTACCTCGGTGCACGCACAGCCAGCAGCGAGCTCACCCGCAAGCCGCCGCAGTTGCCGCGACGCAGAAAGCCGCCGCGGCGTCCGGTGCGCGATCCGCTGGAGGGCCTCGACATGCGCCTCACCTATCGCACCGTGCGCGTGCTGAGCTACATCGGCGAACACCCGGGCGCCAGCAACCGCGAGATCGCCGAAGGAGCGGGTATCTCCGACCAGGGCCAGATCTCCAAGCTGCTGACGCGATTGGAGCGCCTGCAGCTGGTGCACAACATCGGCGAAGGCCAGATCATGGGATCGTCCAACGAGTGGTATCTCACCGACCGCGGCGCCCAGGTGGAGCGCGCCACGCGGCCGCGGTAGGCGGCCGATCGGGGCGCCGCTGCGTCCCGCCTCAGGGTTGCGGTCGGAGCAGAGGGGTGGATGCTTGCGCGGCTGCTGCTCTGGCGACTGCTCGGCCTTGCCGCCCTGATTGTCGGGGCGCTCGTGCTCGCGTGGCTGCTGCGCGGCGGCATCGGCGCAGCGCTGCGGAGCGCCTCGACTGCACCAGCGCTCCTGCCGCGAGGCGAGCGACACCCTGCGATCGGCATTGACGCGGCACCTGCCGCCGGCCTGCTCGCAGCGCTTGCAACACTCGGCGCGACAACGGCGCTCGGCGTGCGATGGCGCGCGCGCCGCCGGCGGCGCTACGTACGGCTGCACGTCGAGCCCTACCGCAGCGATCGCACCAGCGTCGAGGGGATCGTGGCGATGTTCGAGGCGCTGCACAAGCGTCTGCAGTGCCGCTGGTGGCGGCGGCTGCTGTGGGGACAGCCGTCGGTGTCGCTGGAGGCGCATCACATCTGCGACGAACGCCAGCCCGCGCGAGCGGTGCTCGCGGCGACGTGTCCGGTGGGCACTGAGCGGATGGTGGAGGCGGCACTGCGCAACGCCTACCCGAATTGCCGCCTCGCGCAGTTCACGCAACCGCGACTCCACCGACCGGCGCTGCTGCGCCTCACCAAGCACACGACGTTCATCAAGCGGGTGAAGCAGCTCGATCGCTACGAGCTCGAGCGCGAGCCGCCGATCGACCGGCTGCTGACCGTGATGGGCGCCTGCGGCGAGACGGCGCTCGTGCAGATGGCGCTCACCCCGGCGCCAGCCGCGTTCGAACGGTATGCGAAGTGGCGCTACAAGCACCACGAGCACCGTCTCAGCCGCGAGCGCCGCGAGCACCTGTTCGTGCGCGATCGTTCGCTCGTCGAGGAGGCGGAGCTGCGGGGCGGCCTGGAAGTGCAGCATCGCCCGCTGTTCTTTCTCGACCTGCGGGTGCTCGCGCCGAGCAGGCGCGCATGCGAGCAGATCGCCTCCGAGCTGCGCGCCGAGGGGGCGGAGAACCGCCTGGTGGAGCGCGGCGCCGGGTTGCGCGGGAGCATGCCCGAGCGCTACCGCAAGCGGGTGACGCGCGGCGAGGGCAACCCCTGGCCGTCGCCGCGCAGGGGCGTGTACGCGTCCACCGAGCTCGCCGCGCTGTGGCAGCTGCCGTCGATCGACTACGCCGCCGTGCCAATCGCGCGCGGTGCGCTGCCGTTGGCGCCGGCGCCCCCTGCGATCATGCGCCCGAGTGTGGGTGCCCGTGTATGCGTGGGTGCGGGCGAGGACCAGGGCGACGGCAAGGGCGCAGGCATGGGTGTCCTGCGCGACGCGCTGGGGCCGGTGTCGATCCACCCCCAGATGCGCCGTCAGAACACCGCCGTGCAGGGCACGGTGGAGCAGGGCAAGTCGAGCTACCTGGCGGCGAGCGTCGCCGAGGATCTGCGCCGCGAGCGCTGCGCGGTGATCGTGCTCGACCCGAAGGGGGATGCGGCGGAGGCGACCGTCGGGCTGGTGCCGGCGGGGCGCACGTGCACGCTGCTCGACCTCGCCCACCCCACGTGCGGCTTCAACCCGCTCGCGGTGGACGCCCCCGCGGACACGATCGCCGACTACGCGGTGGGGGCGCTGAAAGGCCTCTTCACCGACGCCGACATCAGGGCCTCGAGCGACCGCTACCTGCGCAACGCGATCATCGCCGTGCTCGCCCACGACCGCCGTGCGACGCTGTGGGACGCGGCCCGCCTGCTCTCGGTTGGCGAGGAGGGCTACGCCTACCGGGCTCGCGTCGGCGCGCACATTCGCACTCTCCCCGAGTACAAGGAGATCGCGCAGTTCTTCACCGCCGAGCTGACCGCACAGCTGGCGGACTCGCGCGGCACCACCACCGCGAAGCTGGACGCGCCGGTGAACAAGCTCGCGCGGCTGCTCAACTCGCCGTCGATCAAGCGGGTGCTGCTGAACGAGTCGCTGCGCGTCGACCTCGACCGCGTGATCGCGCGCGCCGAGGTGCTGGTGGTGAAGGGCGCGCTCGGCGCGATGGGCGCCGGCAACACCGCCGTGCTGATGCAGCTGCTCACGGGAATGCTCGACGCGGCGCTCGCCCGCCAGCAGGACTCCGTCCCCGCCGCGGGGCGCACCGCGGTGGCGCTGAAGGTGGACGAGGCCCCGCTCGCGCTGAACCGCAACTTCGCCGAGACGCTCGCGCTGAAGCGCAGCGCGGGCCTGGAGACGGTCGCCTGCTGGCAGACCAACGCGCAGTGGACCGACCGCGAGCTGCGCGCGCAGCTGGACGCGCTGTTCGCCCACCGCGTGTACTTCGCGACGGCCTCCGCCGAGGACGCGCGACAGGCGGCGAAGCTGATGATGGCGGAGTACTCCGACACGGTGCGCCCGGGCATCACCGGGCTCACCGCGCTCGGGCGCCCCGACGCGCGGCTGCACCTGCCAAAGCACCACGCGATCGTCAGCTGGGTGACCCCCGAGGGCCGCCAAGCGCCGTTCATCGCGAGCACGATCCCGCTGCGCGTCGACGAGGAGCGCGTGGCGCTGCACGCCGCCCGCCAGGCCGCCTGCGGCGGACGCTACCTCGACGACCTGCGCCAGCCGCATTGGGACCAAAGCCAGGAGACGCGGGCGCCTGGTGGGGGCTGCGCCGGCCGGGGCCGCCGGGCGGCCGACGAGCAAAATGCGGGCGGGGAGCGTCTCGGTGCCCGGCCGAATAAGGACGGAGAACTTGGAGGGTGCCCCGACACCTGGCCACCGCTGGCGGCGAGCGCCGCCGAAAGCTACGCCGAGCTGGTTGCGCTCGACCGCGCCCACCGCGTGCGCTGGGCGACGCCCGTCGCGGCGCCCGCCACGCTTGACCCCGACCCGCTCGACCTGGAGATGCTTGCGCTGGTTGGCACGCTGTGCCACGTCCTCACCAGCCAGCTGCACCGCCGCTTCAACCCGGGGCGCGCACTCACCACCACGCAGCGACGCCTCAAGCGCCTCTCCGACGCCGGGTTGGTGGACCGCTTTCAGTTCCACCGGCGCGACGGCGGCGGCGCGCCGATGTGCTACACGATCGCAGCCGGCGGGGTGGCGCTGCTGCGGGCGCACAACCGGCTCGACCGTTCGATCGATGGTGAGGGCTCGCGCGAGGAACGCCCCCCCTCCTCTCCCTCCCCTACACCCCCGCACCGGTCGTCGTCGCGCTCGGCCGTCGCCGACAGCCGCCTGCGGCGGGCACGCCACGACGTGCATGTGACCGGCTGGGTGCTCGCGTTGGAGCACGCGCTCGGTGCGGGCCGGCTGCGAACACGCGGCCCCGAGGAGTCGGCGATCTCCCCGCCGCTGCGCGCCACCGGTGACGGTCGGCGCGCGATCGGCCCCGCCGAGCTGCGACTCCCCGGCGGGCGGGTGGCGCACGACTTCCTGCGCACCGGCGCCGGCGGGACGCGCGTGCAGGCCGAGCGCTTCGAGACGGTGCGCCCTGACGCGACCGTCGAGCTGGCGGACGCCGGGGTGTGCCTGCTGATCGAGCGTGACGACCGTCTCGCCACCGGGTCGCACGCCGCCGTCGCGAAGCTGGAGCGCTACGAGCACCTGCTCGCCGGGTGGGCGGTGTGCGTGCCGCGCTTCTCCCGCGGAGACGCGCTGCGGGCGGTCGCGGTGCTCCTCTGCCGCGACCGCCATCGCGCGCGCGAATGCGCGCGGCGCGCCGACCAGCTCCTGTGTGCCTGCCGCGCCTACGCGGGCGAGCCGCCCGGCGAGTGGGAGTACCCGGGCAGAGCCGCGATCGTGTTCGCCGCCGAGCGCGACGCGCACGAGGGGGTGCTGCTGGCGTACGGCGTACCGCCGCTTCCCCCGACCGTGCGCGCCGTCGGCGCAGACGCTCGCACGCCCGCGGCGACGGTCGAGTTGCGTGTGCTGCCCGGCGCCGGAGCGGGCCAACCGTGACTGCACGAGCGTCCATGCGGCGGCTGGCGCGAAAGGACGCATGCAGTCGGCATCGCCGATCTGCGTTCGCCCCCACGCGCGTCGCAGTCGCCCTCGTTGTGTGCCGCTCAAGTCCGCAGTCGGCCGTGCTCGGCGGGGACAGGCGACTGCCGCGCCAGCGTGCGCGAGGCGGCTCGGTTGAGCGGGACCGCCCGTCTTGGCTGATGCCCACCACGCAGTCGGGTGGCCGACGCCCCGCGCCCACGCGGCGCGGATGCACCGGAGGGGTAGGATCGCATCCCTACTCTTTTCGCTCTCTCATTGCGACTGCGGCCGCACCTTCTCCAACCGGCCTTCCAAGCCGCTCGCAAGGCGTCGTCGCCAGCAACCGCCGCGCCTGTCCTGACTCATCCTCGGCAGCACATCACCTGCGTCG
The DNA here is from genome assembly GCA_035569895.1 of Solirubrobacteraceae bacterium. GTDB lineage: Bacteria > Actinomycetota > Thermoleophilia > Solirubrobacterales > Solirubrobacteraceae > Palsa-744. The sequence continues at coordinate 7,313 of DATMMB010000403.1, forward strand.
AGCGGGGCGAAGGACACGATCGCGCCAACTTTCGCGCCCACCCCGTCCCGCCGCGTCGCCCCGAGATCCCTTAAGGGATCTCGCTCGCTCGCCTTCCCCGAGCGCCCTCGCCGGGGTTGCTTGACCGCCCCCGTGGCGAGCCCTAAAAGGGCGCTCCCCACCCCATGCCACCACTGCAGGAGACGCGCATGACCTCCAACACACTCCCCGCATCCTCCGACACGCTCCCCGCATCCTCCGACACCTCGCGCCCGCGACCACGTAGGTGCTCCTACCGCCCGGCGAGCCCGCCGGTGCTCGCCCGCTACACCGACCGCCATCGCCGGCGTCCCCGCGAGGTGCTCGCGCTGGCGGGACGCGGCGGCAGCGTGCTGGTGGTGGATCGCGACGCGCTCGACGGCGGCGACCGGCGCCTGCTCGCGCATCTTGGCGCCGACGAGCCGTTGCGCAACGCGCAGTTGGTGTGCCGCGACTATCTGCGCGACCCCAGAGCGCACAAGTGCCGGGCGCTCGCGCCGGAGGATCTTCGCGCGACACCGTTCGCCGAGGTGGTGGGGCTCGACGAGCCTCGCGAGCACACCTCGCCCACGCCGGATGTGGAGGTGGAGCTGCGCGACCGCCACGGTCGCACCCATCGGCTCCAGGCGGTGAGCACCGGTCTGTCGATCCCCGAGTTGCGCTGGTGCCGGCGCGAGCCCGAGCGCGAGCCGCGACCCGTCTACGACCGTCGGCGGGGCGACAACGGGCTCGACGAGGCCCAGTCCGGCTTCACCCGGACGGAGAGCATGTCCGGCTTCCCCCGAACGGAGAGCATGCGCGACGCGATCGCCTGCATGGAAAGCTACGAGCCGGTGCGGGCGCTCACGGCCGCCGCGCTCGCCCGGCACCGCGACGATCAGGCGGTGTCGGTGACGGTGCTGGGCTCCGAGCTGCGACGCCTCGACGCCAGTCGCATCGTGCTCAACCGCGGGCTGCGCCGGGCAGTGCTGAACGCGATGCGCACGCAGGGGGTGAGCCTCAGCGAGATCGCCTACCGCTGCGGGCGGGTGAAGCGCGACGGCAAGGGCAACTGCAGCGGCGAGACCAGCTGGCTGTCGCGGCGTGTCGGCATCGCGCCCGAGGGCGGTGGCGACGGCGAGCCCACGCCGTGGATTCACAGCGACGTGCTCGCGCTGATCGCACGCGACGGTCTCGGCATCTCCCCGCACGAGGTCGAGCTGTGACAGCCCCGGTTGCCCGGCGCCATCCCGTCGCGTCGATTCGTGGCCGATGACCCTCGCCGGTGATCGCCCGACGCGACGATGACCCACGAGGATCCCGCCACTGCCACCGCCCCCGCCGTCGTCGCGCCGCCGCCGGTGCTGGTGGTGGAGCACGACGCCGAGATCGGGTGCCCACTCGTGGGGCAGCTCGGGGCCGACGGCTACCGCGCGCGGCTGGCGGGCAGCGCCGAGCACGCCCGCGCGCTGGCCGTCTCCGATCCGCCCGCGGTGGTCGTGCTCGGCGAGCTGCGCCCGCGCCGCGCTGCGCTCAAGCTGCTCGCGGAGATCCGCAGCGGCGGACATGGCGCCTGGCGAGCCGACCTCCCCGCGATCGTGTGCGGCGCCCCCGCCCAGGAGCCCGACCTGCTGCGCGCGTTCGACGCGGGCGCCGATGACTTCCTCGCGCACCCTCCCCGCTACCTCGAGCTGCGTGCCCGCCTGCGCGCCCTGCTGCGCCGCGCGCCGGCGCGCAGTGCCCACCGCCTCGCGGTCGGCACGTTGCGGATCGATCTCGACGCCTGCGCGGTGCGGGTGCGCGAGCGGCCCGTTAGGCTTGCGCGCTTGGAGTACGAGCTGCTCGGCCAGCTCGCGCGCGACCCCCACCGCGTGTGCTCAAAGGGGGAGTTGCTGCACGCCGTGTGGGGCCACCCGGCGCCGATCACCACTCGCACGCTCGACACCCACGCCAGCCGTCTGCGCCGCAAGCTGCGGGCCGCCGGGGGCGAGCGGTGGGTGGTCAACGTGCGTGGCGTCGGCTACCGGCTGATATAAGAGTTATTGCGTTTGATGCAAGTCGCGTTGTGCGGGAGTTTCTTGTGGCGCGCTCTCTGTTGGGTGCTCTTGTTTGGGGGTGTGTGGCGTGAATATGCCGGAGGGTGCGGGTGTTTGTCGCTGGGTTTGGCGTCT
>DATMMB010000404.1:0-5906 GCA_035569895.1 Solirubrobacteraceae bacterium
GCGCTTCAGCTCGACGATGTCCTCGCCCGGGATCGTTCCGCCGACGACGACCAGCACGTCGTCGGCGCCACGCTCGCGGAGCAGGGCGAGGATCCGCGGCACGAGCGTCATGTGCGCGCCGGAGAGGATCGACAGGCCCACCGCGTCGGCGTCCTCCTGGATCACCGTCTCGACGATCTGCTCGGGCGTCTGGTGCAGGCCGGTGTAGATCACCTCCATACCGGCGTCGCGCAAAGCGCGCGCGATGATCTTCGCGCCGCGATCGTGCCCGTCGAGGCCGGGCTTAGCGACGACGACACGGATCTTGCCCTGGGTGGCGGCGGGGGTCATGGCGAGGCGGCGATGAGGATTGGCTGGGGTAAAAAAGAATCGCGACAACACACCGCCAACCGCCCGATCGACGACCGCGGTGCCGGGATTATGCCCGCGCGGCGTCGCGGCCGGCGGCCCGCCCCCGCACGACGCCGCCGAGCCCCGCCAACGAGAGCCCGGCGGAGAGCGCCACGGCGATCTTCAGGCGCCGCCCGAGCTGGTCGAGCCGCACGACCTCCCACCCCTCCTCGGCGGCGATCCGCGCCAGCTCGGCGTCGGGGTTGACGACCACCGCGTGGCCGACCGCGCGCAGCATCGGCAGGTCGGACTCGGAGTCGGAGTAGGCGTAGGAGGCGGCGAGGTCGATCCCCTCGCGCGCAGCCAGCTCCCGCAGCGAGAGCACCTTGCCCTCGCGGTAGTTGAAGGGGCCGGCGGCACGGCCGGTGTAGCGGCCGTCGCGGACCTCCAGGCGCGAGCCGAGCCCGCCGTCGAAGACAAGCACGTGGGCCATCAGCTCGGCCATCTCCTGGGAGGCGGCGGTGACGATGTAGACCGGACGGCCGGCGTCCTGGTGGGCATAGGCGCGCTCGAGCATCTGCGGGTAGAGCCGCGGCAAGACACCGGCGAGCACGCGCGGGGACATCCGCTGCAGGTCGCGCACCGCCACGCCGGCGAGCATCTCGCCGACGCGCACGCGCACGGCGTCGGCCCAGTTGTCAGTGGAGCCGCGCAGGCGAAAGCGCAGGTTTTGCCACAGGTCGCCGAGCAGTTGCCGGCGCGAGATCATCCCGGCCTCGTAGGCGGCGCGCGCGAAGAACACACCCGAGGAGCCCGCCATCAGGGTGCGGTCAAGATCGAAGAACGCCGCGGCGCGTTCGGGCACTAGCTACACGCGGACGATCAGCGCGTCGCCCTGCCCGCCCCCCGAGCAGATCGCCGCGCAGCCCAGGCCGCCGCCGCGGCGGCGCAGCTCGAACACGAGCGAGCCGAGGATGCGCGCCCCGGAGGCGCCGATCGGGTGGCCGAGCGCGACGGCGCCGCCGTTGACGTTGACGCGCTCCTCGTCGATGCCGAGCATCCGGATCGAGTTGAGCGCGACCGAGGCGAACGCCTCATTGATCTCCCACACATCGATGTCCTCGGCCTGCAGGCCGGCCTTGCGCAGCGCCTTGGTGGCGGCGGAGGCGGGGGTGCGGGCGAGGTAGGCGAACTCGTCGGCGCTCTGCGCGTGCGCCACCACCTCGGCCAGCACCTCCTTGCCGTTGGCGGAGGCCCACTCCTCGGAGGCCACGACGAGCGCGCCGGCGCCGTCGTTGACGCCCGGCGAGTTGCCCGCCGTGTGCGAGCCCTCCTTGCCGACCAGACCGGGCAAAGCGGCGAGCTTCTCAAGCGTTGTGTCGCGGCGCGGGCCCTCATCCACCTCGACCACGGTGTCGGGTTGGGTGGGTCTCTTGCCCTTGACGGTGACCGGCACCATCTCTTCGGGCAGCCGCCCCTCGTCGGTGGCGGCGAGCGCGCGTTCGTGCGAGCGCAGCGCCCAGCGGTCGAGGTCGGCGCGCGTCAGCTCGAGCTCGTCGGAGACCGCGGTCGCCTCGACGAACATCTGCTTGCCGGAGAAGGGATTGGTGAGCCCGTCGTGGACCATCGCGTCGAGCGCCTTGACCTCGCCCATACGAAACCCGAAACGCGCCCCGGGCAGCAGGTAGGGAGCTTGCGACATCGACTCCATGCCGCCGCCGACGCCGACGTGCACGTCGCCGGCGCGGATCGCCTGGTCGAGCAGCGCGGTGGCGCGCAGGCCGGAGGCGCAGACCTTGTTGATCGTCTCTGAGGAGACCTCCTTGGGGATCCCCGCCTTGATCTGCGCCTGGCGCGAGGGGATCTGCCCCTGTCCGGCCTGCAGCACCTGACCCATCACGACGTGCTCCACCTGGTCGGGCTCCACGCCGGCGCGCTGCAGGGCGGCGTCGATCGCGATCGCCCCCAGCTCGGTGGCTTGCAGTGTTGAGAGCCCGCCGCCCATCTTGCCGATCGGCGTGCGCGCTGCTCCGAGGATGACGGTGTTGGGCATCTGATCAACGCTCCCGTGGGTCGATGGTCGGGCGGACGCCGAGAATGCTATCGACGTGGATAAGGTTCGCATGAGCATGAACGTCACGGCGAGCAGCGAAGCGGCGGCGAGCACCGACGCCGACACGATCGCGGTGGGCGTCTTCGAGGGAGAGAGCACGCCCGCCGGGCTGCCGGCGCAGGCGGCGGAGCTGATCGCCTCCGGCGAGGCGCGCGCGACCCCGAAGGCGCTCGCGGTGGCGCACGCCGACGGCAGGCGCTGGCTGCTGGTGGGGCTCGGCGGGCGCGAGGGCCTCACGCCCGAGCACGTCCGCGTGGCCGCGGCCGGGGCGCTCGCGCGCACGAGAGAGATTGGCACGCGCACGCTCTGCTGGCAGGCGCCGAGCGAGGACCCGGCGGTGTGCGCGGCGCTCGTGGAGGGGACGGTGCTCGCCGACTACCGCTTCGAGCGTCTGAAGTCGGCGCCGGCGGACGGCGAGGAGGGCGCGCCGAAGCACCTGGAGGCGCTGATTGTCGCGCACGGCGACGGGCAGGCGGCTGCAGGGGCCGGCAAGGGCGAGCCCTCGGAAGCGGAGCACGCGGACGCCGAGCCGAGCCTGTCTGGCAGCTCGTCCGTCGCGTCCGGGTCCGCGACACAGCGGCGGGAGCAAGCCGTCGTCGAGGCCGCGACCGTCGCCGCGGCGGTGAACGCGGCGCGCGACCTGCAGAACCGCCCCGCCAATGACCTCACGCCGACCGCGCTCGCCGAGCACGCCCGCGCGCTGGCGCGGGAGATCGACGGCCTCACCGTGGAGACGGAGGGACGGGACGAGATCGTGGGGCGCGGCATGGGCGCGTTCGCCGCGGTGGCGCAAGGCTCCGAGCAGGAGCCGGCGCTGATCGTGCTGCGCTACGAGCATCCGGACGCGAAGGGCCCGCTGCTCGGGCTGGTGGGCAAGGCGGTGACGTTCGACAGCGGCGGCATCTCGCTGAAGCCCGGGGCGAAAATGGCGGAGATGAAGTTCGACATGTCGGGCGGCGCCGCAGTGGTGGAGGCGGTCGGGGCGATCGCCCGCCTGCGGCTGGCGGTGAAGCTCGTGGGCGTGGTCGGCGCGACCGAGAACCTCCCGAGCGGCCGCGCGGTGAAGCCTGGCGACGTCGTAAGGGCGGCGAACGGGAAGACGATCGAGGTGAACAACACCGACGCCGAGGGCCGCCTCGTGCTCGCCGACTGCCTGCACCACGCCGTGTCGCTGGGGGCCGAGCGGGTGGTGGACCTCGCGACGCTGACCGGTGCAGTGATCATCGCGCTCGGCTCGACCCACGCGGGGCTGTTGAGCAACGACGACGAGCTCGCGGGGCGGATCGCCGCCGCGGGCGAGCGCAGCGGCGAGATCATGTGGCGGCTGCCCTTGCACGAGGAGTACGACGAGCTGATCAAGGGCACCTACGGCGACCTCGACAATGCCCCCGAAGGCCGCAAAGCCGGCACGATCGTGGGCGGCGCGTTCCTCTCCAACTTCGTCGGCGACACCCCCTGGGCGCACCTCGACATCGCCGGCTCGGCGTGGGACCTCGGCCGCGCGTACGTCGGCAAGGGCGCCTCGGGGTACGGCGTGCGGCTGCTCGTGGAGCTCGCACGCTCGTACGTAGATTGATAAAAGAGGGGCCCGGCTTGCCGCCTACGGCCGGCTGCGCCACCCTCTATGGACTTCGACCTCTCTCCTGAGCACGAGCTGATCCGTGGGACCGTGCGTGAGTTCGCCGAGGGCGAGATCGCGCCGGTGGCGGAGGAGCTGGACCGGACCAAGGCGTTCCCCTATGCGATCGTCGCGCAACTCGGGAAGCTAAACCTGATGGGGATCCCGTTCCCGCAGGCGTACGGCGGCGGCGGGGGGGACACACTCGCGTACGCGCTGGCGGTGGAGGAGCTCGCGCGCGTGGACTCCTCGGTGGCGATCACGCTGTGCGCGCACACCTCGCTGGGCACGCAGCCGATCTATCTGTATGGCAGCGAGGCGCAGAAGCACGAATGGCTGCCGCGGCTGTGCGCCGGGGAGATCCTCGGCGCGTTCGGCCTCACCGAGCCGGAGGCGGGATCGGACGCCGGCAACACCCGCACACGCGCGCGCCTGCAAGACGGCGAGTGGGCGATCGACGGCGCCAAGCAGTTCATCACCAACGCCGGCACCCGCATCTCGGGCGTGGTGTGCATCACCGCGGTCACCGGCGAGCGCGACGGGGCGGGCAGCGGAATGGATCATCCCACCCACCCCACCGGCAGGGAGATCTCAAACCTGCTCGTGCCGAACGGCACGCCGGGGTACGAGCAGGGCGAGCCGTACCGCAAGATGGGCTGGAACGCCTCCGACACGCGCCCGCTCAGCTTCACCGACTGCCGCGTGCCAGAGGAGAACCTGCTCGGCCCGCGCGGGCAGGGCTTCAAGCAGTTTTTGCACGTGCTCGACAGCGGGCGCATCGGCGTCGCGGCGATGGGCGTCGGCCTCGCGCAGGGCGCGCTCGATCAGGCGCTCGCATACGCCAAGCAGCGCCGCGCGTTCGGCAGGCCGATCGCGAAGTTCCAGGCGATCCAGGGCAAGCTCGCCGACATGTCCACGGAGATCGCCGCCGCGCGCCTGCTCGTGCAGAAGGCCGCCCGCGAGAAGGACTCAGGTGCCAACTTCACGCTCACGGCCGCGCAGGCAAAGCTCAAGACCGGGCGCCTGGCGGTGCGCTGTGCCGAGGAGGCGGTGCAGATCCACGGCGGGTACGGCTTCATCGAGGAGTACCCGGTGTGCCGCTTCTATCGCGACGCCAAGATCCTCACGATCGGGGAGGGAACCGACGAGGTGCAGCAGATGGTGATCGCGCGAGCGCTCGGCGCATAGGTCGGGGGCCGGGCAGGGGCTTGGCGCAGCCGAGGGTCGCGGGAGCGCCGCAGCCGGCGATTGCCGGAGCCCCGAGGCCGAGGGTCGTGGGCGCGCGGCAGCCGAGGGTCATCGGGGTTCCACAGCCGGCGGGGGCGGGGGCGCCGCAGCCGACCGTGCGGCGCGCCAGCTCCCCCGCGACCGCGTGCCAGCGCTCGCGACCGCGCCGCGCGTGGCGGCTGGAGTCCGCACGAGCGGCGTCCGGGCGGGTGGGATCCGGATCCCACTGAAAGGAGCTCATGTGAGCGCCGCGGCGATTCGCTCGGCGGCGGCCACCACCTTGGGCGCCAGCTGGGTGCGCAGCTCCTTGGGCGTGCACGCCTGCACGGGCACCGCCAGCTCGACCGCGGCGATCGCCCGGCCGTCCTTGCCCTGCACCACGGCGGCGACCGCGCACCGGCCGGCCAGCAGCTCCTCGTCCTCGATCGCCACGTCCTCGGCGGCGATCCGCTCGAGCTCTGCGCGCAGCGCCGTCTTGGTGACGATTGTCTTGGGGCCGCGCTTGTTCAGGCGCAACTGCGTGATCAAGCTCCGCTGCTCCGCCTCGGGCAGGCGCGCCAGGAGCGCCTTGCCCGCGGCGGTGCAGTGGATGGGCAACCGCGTGCCCAACCCGATGCC
>DATMMB010000405.1:0-12540 GCA_035569895.1 Solirubrobacteraceae bacterium
CCGAGCATGGAGACGGCGATCCCTTCCCCCATCACGAGCGTGGCGACGCGCCGCGGCGACCAGCCGACGGTGCTGAGCAGCCCGAGCTCGGCCTGGCGCTCGAGGATCGACATCGCCATCGTGTTGGCGACCCCGATCGCGCCGACGATCAGCGCCATCACGACGATCACGAGGATCGCCTTGGCGATCAGCGTGGCGTTGGCGCCGGCGCGCAGCGCCTGCTGCGGGTCGCTGATCACCTGGGTGCCGGGGAAGTCGTGTTCGATCAGCTTCGTCGCGGTGCCCGCGTGGGCGCTCGGGGAGAGGTCGACGACGACGTCAGTCGCCGCGTGTGGACGGGACGCGAGCGCCTGCGCCTGGGCGAGCGATAGCACCGCGCCCGAGTCCTCGAAGAGGATCCCGGAGTGGTAGATGCCCGCGATCCGATAGGTGCGCCCCGAGACGGCGAGGGTGTCGCCGGGGACGAGACGAAGCTGCGCGGCGAGACGGTCGCCGACGAGCGCTTCGGCTTCGGGCGAGCGCGGGCGGGCGCCGGCGAGGATCACGAGATTCTGAGCGAAGAAGCCGTGCGGGTCGGCGCCGAAGGCGACCGCACCGGGTTCGCGTTTGATGCCTTCGACGATCAGCACAAGCGGCGTGGCGCGCGCGACGTAGGGCTCGGCGGCGAGACGCCCCACCAGCGATTCGGGCAGGATCGAGGCGGTGGGATCGGAGACGTTCGACTGGAACACCCCGAGGCTCGACCCGCCGAGGTGGGCGAGCCCGGCGGCGGTCTGCTTGAGCCCCTGCGTGAAGGAGAGCAGCGCCACGATCGTGGCGATCCCCACGGCGATCCCGGCGGCGGTGAAGAGCGTGCGCGTCAGCCGCCGCCCGAGGTTGGTGGCGATGATCGAGATCATGCGCCCCCCTCGGCGGCGACGCCCGAGGAGGTGTCGCGGGGTGATCCGTCGGCGGCGCCCGAGGAGGTGTCGACGGGTGATCCGTCGGCGGCGCCCGCGTTGGCGGCAGGGGAGCCGGGGCGCAGCGCCGTGCGCCGGAGCGACTCATCACCGGCGGTCGGCGCCGGCGTGAGGGACTGCTCGGCCGCGAGCGTCCCGTCGAGCAGCGTCACCGTCCGGTCGGCGCGCGCGCCCACGGCGGCGTCGTAGCTGACGACGATCATCGTCGTGCCGTGCTGGTCGCGCAGGCGGAAGAGCAGGTCGAGCACGCGTTCGGAAGTGAGCGAGTCGAGCGCGCCGGTGGGCTCGTCGGCGAGCAGCAGCCGCGGATTGTTGACCAGCGCGCGCGCCACCGCCACCCGCTGGCGCTCGCCGCCCGAGAGCTCGGAGGGAAGGTGCTCGGCGCGATCAGCCAGCCCCACCTCCTCCAGCAGCTCCAGCGCCCGGCGGCGGCGCTCGGCGCGGTGGACGCCGGCGCCGATCAGCGGCACCTCCACGTTGGCGCGGGCGGACAGCGCCTCCAGCAGCAGGTGGCGCTGAAAGACGAAGCCCACCACCTCGCGGCGGGCGTGGGCGAGCGCCTTCTGGCGCCACAGCGCGCCCCCGTCGATCAGCACCCGCCCGCGGTCGGGCTGCTCCAAACCGCCGATCAGCGCCAGCAACGTGCTCTTGCCCGAGCCCGAGCGCCCCGTGATCGCGACCGCCTCGCCGGCGGCGACGCGCAGCGAGGCGTCGCGCAAAGCGACCACCCCACCGAAGCTCTTGGCGGCCCCCTCGACGCGCACCTCGGCGCCGGCGGGGGCGCTCATACCGCCCTCCCACCACGCCGCTGCTCCCAAAGGACGCGGGCGCCACCAACGGCGCGCGGCTCGATGCCGGCGGGAGCGCTCATCTCACTCCTCCACTCACTCCTCCCATGCACCGCCGGCCGTCCAGAGCCATCATGCCACCGCCCGCAGGTGCCGGTAGGGCGCGGCGCGCAGCGAGCGCACGAGCGCGTCCACCACGCCCTCCTGGTCCTCGGCGCGCCCGTCGGTGACCGCGCCGATCACCGCGCGCTTGCGCTCCAAGAGCGTGGCGATCGTCTCGTCGATTGTGTCGGCGGCGAGCAGGTAGGTGGCGTTGACCGCGTCGTGCTGGCCGATGCGGTGGCAGCGATCCTCGGCCTGGTCGTGCTTGGCGGGGGTCCAGTCGAGCTCCAGGAACGCGATGTTGGAGGAGCGCGTCAACGTCAGCCCCTGCCCGGCGACGTCGATCGAGCAGACGATCAGCTGGTTGCCCGGGCCGTCGGGGGCCTGGAAGGCGCGCAGCGCCGCCTCGCGCGCGGCGGGGGAGTCCGCGCCGAGGATGTGCAGCGCGCCGGGGAAGCGCTCGATCACCGCGCGCTGCACCTCGCGGTGGTGGGCGAACACCACGAGGCGCTCGCCGGAGCCGAGGAAGTCGTGGATCCACGCGAGCGCGCCGTGCAGCTTGCCGCGTGCGGCGAGCTGCTTCAGGGCGTTCAGGCGCACGAGGCGTTCGGCACGCAGCGCCGCGGCGACCTTCGCGTCGAGCGTGCGCAGGTCGAGCGGCTGGCGCTGCAACCACGCCACCACGTCGCGCTCGGCGAGGCGGTAGTCGGCCTCGTTGGTTAGCTCCACCGGGACGACGGCGCGCGTCTTCGCCGGCAGCTGCGGCAGCACATCGGCCTTCAGGCGGCGCACGAAGCAGCGCGCGCGCAGATGCCAGTGCAGGCGCAGGTGGGCGTCGGGGCCGCGAAAGCGCCGGCCGAACTGCGCGCCGGAGCCGAACTCGTGCAGGCGCCCGATGATCCGCAGCTGAGCGATCAGCTCCTTCGGGCGGTTCATCACCGGCGTGCCGGTGAGCGCCAGCACGAGCCCGTCGCGAGGCACCGCGGCGGCGAGCCTTGCCACCGCCTTGGTGCGCTTGGCGGAGGCGTTCTTGCAGTAGTGCGACTCGTCCAGCACGAGCGCCGCTGGTGCAAGCGCGCGTAGCTCGTCGAGGCGCGCGGCAAGGATGTCGTAGTTGACAATCGAGATCTGCGCGAGCGGTAATGGGCTCCTGCCGGTGCCCGTCAGCACCCGTACGCCACGGTGGGGCAGCCAGCGCTCGACCTCGCGCAGCCAGTTGAGCTTGAGGCTGGCGGGACACACGATTAGCGCCGGGTAGGCGCCATCGGCCTCGATCGCGGCGAGCGCCTCGATCGTCTTGCCGAGGCCCTGCTCGTCGGCGAGGAAGGCGCGCCGCTGGGCGAGCAGGTAGGCGATGCCGGCGCGCTGGAAGGGCTTCAGCTCGCCGGCGAGCTCCGGCACGTGCAGCGGCGCGTCGGTGGCGGCGGACAGCGCCACCAGGCCGGCGGCGCGCGCGTGCTGCTCGCGGACCTCCTGCAGCAGCTCCAGCGCGGGCGGGTCGATCCACGGGCGGCGCTCAGCCAGGAAGGCGTCGAGCGCGGGCACGCAGAAGGGGTCGGCGCGCAGCGCAGGCAAAAGCGCGTGCGCGTGCGCAACCCAGCCGCGCGCCGTGGACGCGACCGTCCCCGGGAGCGCCGCGAACGCAGCGATCTGCGCCGGGTCGCAGCCGGGCGCGAGCACGAACGTCGGCTGGTCGTGCACCGCCGAGAGCTCCAGCACCGCCGGCGGCGAGGGCCGCCCGTCGCGCTGCGCGTCGCGGCGGTGGCGCTCTTCGAGCGCGAGGTAGGGGTCATGGCGCTCGAGCACGCGGCGTCGCTCCGCGCGCGGCGGCGGCTCCCCGCCTGCCTCGCGGTGGCGGGCTTCGACACGCAGCACGAGCAGCGCGCGGCGCGCATCATCGCTCAGGCGCAGGCCCTGCTCGCGCGCATCCAACTCGCCGACGATCCGCGCGGAGAGCTCGTCGAGCGGGATCATCGCGCGGCCGATCGCCGCCACCGCGTAAGCCCCCGGGTGCGCGGTGAGCGACTGCGCAAGCGCGGGGGCGGTGTCGGTGGGGAAGCCCAGCCACCACCGCCCGTCGGGCCGCACCCGGTCGATCGGGCACTCGCCCCGCCGGCGCCGGCGGCGCTGACGGGCGAGCGCGCCCCGCAGCTCGCCGCTCACATCCGGCGGCGAGGGCAGCTCCGCCAGCAGCAGCGTGAGCGCCTGCGCCGGCTCGGGCGCGAGCGGCAGCCGCCATGCCCGCTCCTGCGGGTCCCAGCGACGCCCCGGGATCGCGCGCAAAAGCTGGCGCAGCCGCTCGTCGTAAGGGAACCGCAGCACGGCATCGCCCGCCTGCAGCGTCGCCTGAAAGGAAGCCGACATGCGCACTGCACGATAGGCCGCGCCGGGGATGGGACGGCCCGAGCACATCCCGCCGCACCATGCAACTATTTGGCCGATGTCCGACGAGCGCATCGGCTTCCTCGGCCTTGGGATCATGGGCAGCCGCATGGCGGCCAACGTGCGCAAAGCCGGGTATCGGCTGACGGTGTGGACGCACACGCCCGGCAAGGCTGCGAAGTGGGCGGCGGAGCACGGCGCGCAACCGGCGGCCACGCCCGCGGAGGTCGCGCGCGCGAGCGACATCGTGATCAGCATGGTGGTCGACGGCGCGCAGGTCGCCTCGGTGCTCCTCGGCGAGCACGGCGCCGCGCGCGCCGCGCGCGAAGGGCTGCTGTGCGTGGACATGTCGACGATCGCGCCGGCCGACACCCGCCGCATCGGCGAGGCGCTGCGCGAGCGCGGGGTGAGGATGCTCGATGCCCCCGTCACCGGGTCGGCGCCGCGCGCGGCGGACGGCACGCTGACGATCATGGCGGGCGGCGCACCCGAGGACTTCGCCCGCGCAGAGCCGCTGCTGGCGGCGATGGGCGAGGTGATCGTGCACGTCGGGACCTGGGGACAGGGGGAGATGCTGAAGCTGATCAACAACGCGCTCGGCGCCGCCAACGCCGCCGCGCTCGCGGAGGCGCTGCTGCTGGCGAGCGCGTGCGGGATCGACCTCGACGACTTCGCGCGGGTGCTCGCCAACGGGTCGGGCGCCTCGGCACAGCTGACGCTGAAGGCGGGGGCGATGCGCGCACACGACTACACGCCGCTGTTCAAGACCGCGCACATGCTCAAGGACGTGCGCCTCTGCCTGGAGGAAGCACAGGCGGCGGGGATGCCGTTCCCGGCGGCGGCGCACGCGCGCGACGTGCTCGCGGCGACGATGGGACGCGGACACGGCGAAGAGGACTACGCCGCGTTGATCGAGGCCGCCGAGGGATTCGCCGGGCGGCGTCTGTGACCGGCGTCAGCGAGGCGAAGGCTTTGACTTCAGTTGTTCATGCCCGTCCGTGGGCGGCACACCCGTGGGCCGATGAAAATGCGCCCCGCGGGCGTATCCGTCAGGAATTGGATGGGCGCCGCCGCGGCGCGCCCGCTGCCTGATCGAGGCGATCATCGCCGAACAGCAGCTCGCCGCCGAGCGCGAGCGTGGGCACGCCGATCACCCCGCGCGCGTGGGCCGCTTCGGTGGCAGCGCGCAGCGACTGCTTGATCCGCGGATCGTCGGTCGCTGCCCGCGCCGCGGCGGGGTCGAGGCGGGCGCGCGCGGCGCTCGCCAGCACCTGCTTGGGAAGCGCGAGGTCGTGGCCCCGCTGGAAGGCGTCGCGGAACGCCTGGTGGGCGAATCGCACGCCCTCACCTGCCGCGCGGGCGAACGTGGCGACGCGCATCGCGAACAGGTAGTTGGAGGGCCACGGGTCGGGCCAGCGCACCGCCGGCAGCCCGTGCTCGCGTGCACGCCGCTCCACCTCGGCGATCCCCTGCGCACGACTGGCGGGACCGGCAAGCGCCCACGAGGAGCGGCCGTTGGCCTTGAAGAGCCCGCCGAGCGAGATCGGCTGCCAGCGGACCTCCTCGCCGAGCAGCGCCGGCAGGCGCTCGGCCGCGAGGTACGCGTAGGGCGAGCCGAGGTCGAAGTAAAAGGTGGGTGCGTCGGCAGTTGGCATTGCCGTCGCATTATCCCGGCTGCAGACGCCCGGGAGGCGCCCCGATGTGCACCGGATGCGGATCTGATACCAAGCTGCGGTCAGGTTGGGGGACGTGATCCGGGGGCGGTCGGTGAGGATTGCCGGGGAGCAGTGTGCATCCCTGCCCTTGACTGACAACTGGTGGGAGAGCTTGGCGTGTAAGCGCAAAGTATGAGCGCCCGCGCGCGATCCCGCGCGGGCGTCACAATCGCAGCGTGAGGATCCTGGTGGTGGACGACGATCGCGCGCTGAGCGAAGCGCTGCGGCGGGCGCTGACGCTCGCCGGCTATGAGGTGCAGCTCGCCGCCGACGGCTCCTGTGCGCTCGAGCTGGTCGCGCAGGAGCTGCCCGACGCGGTGGTGCTCGACATCGGCCTGCCCGGCATCGACGGCCTGGAGGTGTGCCGGCGGCTGCGGCGGCTGGGCAACCGCGTGCCGATCCTGATGTTGACCGCGCGCGACGCGGTCGCCTACCGCATCGACGGCCTCGACGCCGGCGCCGACGACTACCTCGTGAAGCCATTTGACGTCGGCGAGCTACGGGCGCGGCTGCGGGCACTGCTGCGGCGCAGCGGCCCCGATGATCCGGAGGACGGCGGCGAGACGCTGGCGTTCGCCGAGGTGCGCCTGGACCGCGACCGCCACGGCGCCACCGTCGGTGAGCGGGTGGCGGAGCTGACGCGCACCGAGTATCAGTTGCTGGAGCTCTTGATGCGCAACCCTCGGCGCGTGCTGTCGCGCAGCGAGATCTACGAGCGCGTGTGGGGGTATGACTTCGGTCCGGCCTCGAACGCGCTGCGCGTGTACATCGGGTATCTGCGCCGCAAGCTGCAGGAGATCGGCGCCCGCCCCCTGATCCACACGGTGCGCGGCGTGGGCTACGTGCTGCGCGAGCCGTGACGCTGCGCATGCGCATCGCGGCGGTGGCGGGCCTCGCGGTGGCGGTGGCGGTGGTGCTCGCCGCGATCGCCGTGTACTTCGCGGTGCGCTCCGATCTGCGCGGCCAGATCGACTCCTCGCTGCGCCAGCGCGCCGCCGAATTCGTCACGGCGCCGCCCGCCGGCGCGTCGGGCACCATCCGACCGCCCCGCGGAGGACAGGCGAGGAGCGGCACCACGGCGGATGATGCGCAATCGCTCGCAAACGTGGCCGCCGCGGGCGGGCCACCGCCGCCGCCCGGACAGGGTGCGCCACCGGATGCGGACAACGCAGCGCACGGCGGGACGCGCGCGGGCGCGCCCACCCCGCCGCCGTTGCCCCCGGGCGGGGTGCCCCCGGCGTGGCCGAGCACAGTTGCGCCGGCGCTGTTCGGCGGCGCAACGGGGTATGTGCAGTTCCTCGACCCCATGGGCGCCGTGGACGTGCCCGGCGGCCAGGGCTCCTCCCCGCCGATCCCGCCCGACGCGGCCGAGCGCGCGGTGGCCGCGCGCGGGCGCGGCCAGCTGCTCGCCGATCGCACCGTGCGCGGCACCCACCTGCGCGTGCTGACGCTCGGCACGGGCCCCCGCGGCGCGGTGATGGCGGCGCTGCCGCTCACGCAGGTGGACCGCGAGCTCAGCCGCATCCTGCTGATCCTCGTACTGGTGGGCGCCGGCGGCATCGCGCTGGCGGCGCTGCTGGGGGCGTCCGTCGCGCGCGCGGCGCTCGCCCCGATCGCGCGCTTCACGCGCCGTACCGAGCAGCTCACCGGCGAGGCCGACCTCAGCCGCCGCCTGCAGGTGGGCGGCCGCGATGAGCTGGCGCGGCTGGCGGCGAGCTTCAACACGACGCTCGACGCGCTGGAGCGCTCGGTGCAGGCACAGCGCCACCTGATCGCCGACGCCGGCCACGAGCTGCGCACCCCGATCGCCTCGCTGCGCGCAAACATCCAGGTGCTGCAGCAGGCCGGCCGCCTGCCCCCCGCCGACCTCGAGGCGCTGCGGCGCGACATCATCGGCGAGCTCGACGAGCTGACGGCGCTCGTCGGCGATGTCGTCGAGCTGGCGCGCGGCATGGGCGCGGCGGTCGCCGGCGAGTCCCACCTCGACGAAGTGCGCCTGGATGAGATCGTCGCCGACACAATCGAGCGCACGCGGCGGCGTGGCGATCTGCGCTTCGAGGTGGAGCTCGAACCGACGCTGCTGCGCGGAACGGGCGACCGCATCAACCGCGCGGTGACCAATCTGCTCGACAACGCCCGCAAGTGGAGCCCGCCCAGCGGCGTGGTTGAAGTGACGCTGCATGGCGGTGTGCTCACGGTGCGCGATCACGGACCCGGCTTCCAGGAGGCCGACCTGCCGCACGTGTTCGAGCGCTTCTACCGTGCCGACTCCGCCCGCGGCCTGCCGGGCTCGGGCCTCGGCCTCGCGATCGTGCGCCAGGCCGTCGAGGCCCACCACGGGTACGCGACGGCCGAGAACGCGCCGGGAGGCGGTGCGCGCCTGCGGGTGAGCTTCGGGGCTCCTATCCTGCTCCGAGCCGAGGTGGCGACAGACGCCCGCTGAGCACCCCGTAGACTTGCGGCGATGGCCGCGGCGCACGATCGCCGACATGCTCCGCCCGCCACGCGCGATCGCCGCCTCCCGCCCGTGCTGCTGGTGTTGACCGCCACCACCGGGCTGATCGACGCGGTGAGCTACCTCGGGTTGGGGCATGTGTTCACGGCGAACATGACCGGCAACATCGTGCTTCTGGGGTTCGGCCTCGCGGGCACCGGCGGGCTGCCTGTGGTAGCGCCGCTGGTGTCGCTCGGAGCTTTTGTGCTCGGCGCCGGCCTCGGCGGATGGATCGCGGCGCGACTGGCGGAGCGCCGCCGCCGGCACCTCGGTGTGACGCTGACGCTCGAGGCGGCGCTGCTCGCCGGCGCGGCGCTGCTCACGGCGGCGATCTCGGTGACGGTCGGGTCGCTTGCCGCCTACCTGGTGATCGCGCTGGTGGCGATCGCGATGGGGGTGCGCAACGCAACGGTGCGCAAGCTCGCGGTGCCCGACCTCACCACAACGGTGATGACGCTGACGCTCACGGGCCTCGTGGCCGACCCGGCGGGCGGCGCTCCACACAACTCCGCCAGGCGCGCCGGCGCGGTGCTCGCCCTGCTCGCGGGCGCGCTGGTCGGAGCGCTCTTGGAGCAGCGGAGCCTCGCGCTGGCGCTCGCGATCGCCGCGGGGGCGGCTGTGGCGATGCTGGTCGCGTTCCTCGCGGCGGGGCGGCGGAGCGTCGGCAGTTGAGCACGCCCGCCGCGGCGGCCCGCGCGTGCGCGTAGCCCGCTTCCGTGCTAAATCCTCATCCTGCTCGGGGTGGCCCGCAGCGGGCAACGCGCGTCAAGGTCACCCACGGCCCGGCGGCGCGAGTCAAGAGTTGCCCGCGGCGGACACCAGCAGCGCGGCGACCTCCGCGTCGCCGGTGGGCCGGAAGTCCTCATACCAGTAGCCCACCGCCCACAGGTCGGAGGGCAGCTCGACGCACACGACCTCGTCGGCCTCGTCGCTCAGCTCCTGCACCGACTGGCGCGCCCCGACCGGCACTGCGAGGATCACCTGTGCGCCGCCGCGTTTGCGCACCGAGCGCACCGCGGCCACCGCCGAGCGGCCGGTGGCGAGGCCGTCGTCGACGAGGATCACGGTGCGCCCCCGCAGCTCGACCGGGGCGCGGGTGCCGCGGTAGCGCGCCAGCCGCGACCGCAGTTCCTCCTCGCCGCGAGCGACCAGCGCCTCGCACTGGCCGCTGGTGAGCCCCAGCGCGCGGACGGCGTCCTCGGCGAGCACGTGCACGCCCCCCTCCGCCACCGCCCCGATCGCGTACTCGGGGTTCCGCGGCGCTCCGACCTTGCGCACGAGCACCACGTCGAGCGGCGCGCCGATAGCGCTCGCCACCTCGGCGGCGACGGGCACCCCGCCGCGGGGAATCGCGACCACCACCGGCCGGCGGTCGCGCAACTGCGCGAGTAACGCCGCCAGCTGGCGACCGGCGTCGCGACGATCGCGAAAGCCGAGCCTGCCCGGCGCGGCGCACGGCGGATCATCCAGCGAGGCGATCGCGCCCGTGAGGCGCGCGCCGGGCTCGTCACTGGGTGTGCCGCTCGGCTCGGCGGACATACGCCAATCATCCGTCACTAGCGCCGCGCGCGCATCAGCAGATCGCGTCAGCGCCGATGCGGGTAACTACCGACACCGTACCCTTCGCTGCGCATGCCCGAGATCCCTGATGGCGGAGGCGTCCCCTCGCTGGCGGTGGTGGCGCGCGAGTGGGGTCGCCTGGGGTGCATCGGCTTCGGCGGGCCGCCGGCGCACATCGGGCTGCTGCGGGAGCTGTGCGTGCGTCGCCGGCGGTGGCTGCGAGCGGAGGAGTTCGAAGACGCGATCGCCGCCTGCAACCTGCTCCCGGGGCCGGCCTCCACACAGCTTGCGATCTTCTGCGCCTGGCGCGTGCGGGGTCGCACGGGGGCGCTGGTGGGCGGGCTCGCGTTCATCTTCCCCGGCCTGTTGGCGATCCTGGCGCTGGGGGCGCTGTTCCTCGCGGGCTCGCCGCCCGCGTGGATCCGCGGCGCGGGCGCGGGCGCGGGCGCCGCGGTGGCGGCGGTGGCGGCGCGCACCGGCGTCACGCTGCTCGCGGCCAGCCGCCGGCGCGCGGACGAGGGCACAGGCGGGAACGGGGAACCGCGCTTCTGGGTGTACCTGGCGGTCGGCGGGCTGACGGGCGCCGTCGCCGGCCCGTGGCTGGTGCTGGCGCTGGTCGCGTGCGGCGGCGTGGAGGTGGGCTGGCGCCGCGCTCGCGCCCGCGCCGCGCCGCGTGCCCACCGCTCGACGCTGCTGCCGGTGCTGGCGGCGGCCGCACCCGCGGTAGGTGGGCTGGGGGCGTTGGCGTGGGTGGCGTTGAAGGTCGGCGCGCTCTCCTACGGCGGTGGCTTCGTGATCGTGCCGCTGATGCAGCATGACGCGGTGACGCGCTACCACTGGATGAGCGGCGGCCAGTTCTTGAACGCGGTGGCGCTCGGGCAGGTGACGCCGGGTCCGCTCGTGCAGACGGTGGCAGTGGTCGGCTACGCCGCCGCGGGCGTGGGCGGCGGCCTGCTGGCGGCGGCGGTCGCGTTCGCGCCGTCGTTCGCGTTCGTGCTGGGGGGCGCACGCCACTTCGACCGCCTGCGCGCGAACGCCGACGCACGCAGCTTCCTGGGGGGCGCGGGCCCTGCGGCGATCGGCGCGATCCTCGGTGCGGCGGTGCCGCTCGGCCTCGCCCTTTCTGAGCCCTGGCAGGCGGGCGTGCTGGCGGGGGCAGCGCTGCTGCTGGTGGCCCGGCGCAGCACGGTAAGCGCGCTGCTTGCCGCGGGCGCGGTGGGCGCGCTGCTCGGGCTGGCGGGGGCGCCGCTGCCGCGGTGAGCGAGCAAGCGGCGGCGCCGGTCGGGCGAAATCCGACGGGCGGCGCTGGTCGAGCCGGCACGGCTGTTGGCGAGGACACTGCCCGCATCGTCACCGACCCGAGCGTGGGCGTAGCGCCGGCGCGCACTCAACCCGGCATGCTGCCGTTCTGCGCCGCGAGCGTCGCGCGGCCGGCGTCGGTCCACACGACCTGATCGCGGCCGGGGCCGACGCCGATCAGCGTCACCGGCGCGCCCACGTGCTCGGCGACGAAGCGTAGATACTCCTGCGCCGCCGGCGGCAGCTCCGCGAAGCTCCGGCACTCGCCGATCTCCTCGCGCCAGCCGGGAAGCTCGGTGTACTCGGCGGTGGTGTGGTGCAGCACGGTCTGGTGGTAGGGAAAGCTGTCGAACTCCGCCCCCTCGGCGCCGCGGTAGCTGGTGCACGCCTTGATCGAGTCGAGCCCCGAGAGCACGTCGAGCTTGGTGATCGCGAGCGCCGAGAGCGAGTTCAGGCGGGCCGCGTAGCGCAGCGCCACGAGGTCCAGCCAGCCGGTGCGGCGGGGGCGGCCGGTGGTGGTGCCAAACTCTCCGCCGCGCGTGCGCAGGCGGTCGCCCATCTCATCCTCGAGCTCGGTCGGGAACGGGCCGGCGCCGACGCGCGTGGCGTACGCCTTGGCGACGCCCCAGATCTCGTCGATGTCTTTCGGCCCCACCCCGGCGCCGATGCAGGCGGCGCCGGCGACGGGATTGGAGGAGGTGACGAACGGATAGGTGCCGTGGTCGATGTCGAGCATCGTCGCCTGCGCGCCCTCGAAGATCACGCGCCGCCCGCTGTCCAGCAGCTCCCACATCAGCTTCGCGGTGTCGGCTATGTGCTGCTCCAGGCGGTGCCCGTAGGTGAGGTACTCCTCGGTCATCGTGCGCAGGTCGAGCGAGGGGTCCTTCTCGAACGGACGCAGCGACAGGCGCTTGGGCTCCATCGCCGCCACGATCTTCTTCTTGAGGATCTTCTCGTCGAGCAGGTCCTGCACGCGGATCCCCAGGCGCGCCGCCTTGTCGGCGTAGCACGGGCCGATCCCCCGGCGCGTGGTGCCGATCTGCAGGCGCCCCAGCTTGGCCTCGCCGGCGGAGTCCAGCAGCAGGTGGTAGGGCATGATCAGGTGGGCGTTGGCGGAGATGCGCAGGCCGCTGACATCGATGCGCCGGGCGCGCAGCGCGTCGAGCTCCTCGATCAGCACCTTCGGGTCGATCACCACGCCGTTGCCGATCACGCAGCGCTTGCCGGGATAGAGGATCCCC
>DATMMB010000406.1:0-3434 GCA_035569895.1 Solirubrobacteraceae bacterium
ACAAACTCGGCGAGGCGCTCGGCGACCGCGTGCTCGTCGGGCGCACGCCGGGAGGGTCGCCGATGGCGCTCAGCATGCGCGACCACCACCACCGCGCGATCTACTTCCTCGGCGAGCACGAGCCCGAGATCACTGCGCTCTTCCGGCGGCTGCTGGTGCAGGGCGCGACCGTGTTCGATGTGGGCGCGAACGCCGGCTACTTCTCGGTGCTCGCGTGCGAGCTGGGGGCCGTGGCGGTGCACGCGTTCGAGCCCAACCCGCGCATTCGCGCGCTGCTGGAGCACAGCGCGGGGATGGGCGGCGGCGCGATCGAGGTCGTGGGGGCGGCCTGCGGTGCGCACGCGGGCACCGCCACACTGCGCCTCTCCGACCCCGCCAACACCGGCATGACGAGTCTCACGGACGGCGCCGAGGAGGGCGGCGGCGTGACGGTTGCGCTCGTGACGCTCGACGGCTACTCCCAGCGCATCGGGGCACACCCCAACCTCATCAAGATCGACGTCGAGGGCTACGAGCGTGAGGTGCTGGCCGGAGCGTCGCGGCTGCTGCGCGACGCGCGCCCGATCGTGATCGCCGAGACCGGCTCCCAGGCGACGCTGCGACTGATGGTCGAGCACGGGTACCGCGCGCAGCGAATACTCCCCGACGGTGGCACCGTACCCCACGACGGACATCTGCGGCTGGTGGGCGGTTACGAGAACATCTGCTTTCTCCCGCCCACACCCGGGCAGCTCACCACCCAGACCGATGTAGCCCACCGGGCGCCCGCAGCCAACGCCCGAACCCCGCGATGAATCCGGCGCCAGCCCCCGCCCCGCTCACACCGCCGACGCCGCCGCTGGATGCAGCCGCCTCAGCATGAAAGCCCACGGCAACTGCAGCAGCGCGGTGATGCGCGAGCGCCGCGGCGGCGCGGCGGCCTGCGGGCGCAGCGCAATCGATCCCGCGCGGATCAGCCGGTTACCCTGGAAGGGGACGCCTACCGCGAGCGCGTCGAGCGCGGGCGGTGGCGCGTCCGAGCCGACGAGCTGCAGCACCCGTCGTACCGTGGCGGGGGGGTTGGCGATGAAGTCCTCGTAGCGCACCAGCAGCCGCCGCTCGCGGGGATGGCGCAGGAAGACGAGCGTGGCGAGCATGTTGGTGAGCCACAGATAGACGTTGGTGGTGAGCGTCGACTTCGAGTACTGCGCCACGTCGCGGCGATTGAACGACGCCACCACGCTCTGGGGGTCGCGCACCAGATACACCAGATGCAGGTCGATCCCGTCGAGCGCCTGCAGCTCGCGGGCGCGCAGCGGGTAGTGCGAGGTGTCCACCACGCAGCCCTCCCCCGACACGCGGGCCACCGCCCGGTAGAGCTGCTCGGCGACGCCCCGGTACTCGCCGCGCAGCCGCCGTCGCGTGCGCCACAGGCGCGGGCGAAAGAGCGCCATCGAGCGCTCCAGGCAGCGCTGCGCCGCGTTGCCGTAGAGCGGCTGCGCGCCCTCCATCCGCGCGCGCACCGCGCCCCAGAAGCGCCGCTGCTGCTCGCCGTCGAGCTGCGGGTCGCCCGCGCGCACCAGCCACGCGTCGAGCTCCCCGGCGTAGAACACGCCGTCGCAGTTGCCGAGCGTCACGCCGAAGATCGTGCTGCCGCTGCGACCGGCCCCCATCACGTAGATCACCCGCGGCCGCTCCACCGGCGCGAGGCTACCATCCGCCGCGCGCATGGTTGAAAACGTGTTGTTGGCGACGCCGCGCTGGACCAGGGACGGTGGCGTGGGCGCGCACGTGCAGTCGAGCGCGGCGGCGCTCGCGCGCCACGGCGTGTGCGTGACGGTGGTTGTCGCGCGGGTGGAGGAGGATGAGGGCCGGCCTGGTGTGACGACGCAGGGCACGCCCAATGAACAAGAGCCACCCAGCGTGACCGCGCAGGGCCAGTCCGATGTGATGGCGCAAGGCCCGCCCAGCGTCACCACGCAAGGCCCACCCGACGTGACCGTGATCGAGGCCCCCCGCCTGTTCGACGCCGGCGCCCCGCTGGATGAGCGGCTGGCGGGAGCGTTGTCATGTGGGCCGGACGCCGTGCACCTGCACCAGCTCGACGACCCCGCGCTCGTGGCGGCGCTGCGCGCGCACGCGCCGGTGGTGGTGAGCGCCCACGCATACACCGCGTGCGCCTCCGGCGTGCACTACTTCAAGCCCGGCCGGGAGTGCACGCGCGCGCACGGGCCGGGGTGCGTCGCCAGCTTCGCGCTGCGCGGCTGCGCGCATACGCGCCACCCCAAAACGCTGCCCGCCAAGTACCGCAACGCCGGCCGCGGGGTGACGGCGCTCCGGGAAGCCGACCTGGCGGTGGCGTACTCGCGCGCGGTCGAGCACCACCTCGCCGCCAACGGGATCGCGCGGCGGCGGGTGGTGCCGCTCTTTCCGACGCTCACCCTCTCGCCCGCCGCATCCCACCCGCTCGCGGTGCCCGCTTCGGCCGCGGAGCCCGCCCCGTCGGCCGGCGCCGGCGCGGCGTCCGCACGCGAGCACACCCAGCCCACCCGCGAGCACACGACCCGCCCCCGCGTGGTGTTCGCGGGCAGGATCGACGCGCCGAAGGGCGTGGACGTGCTGTTGCGCGCTGTGCGCACCGTGGACGCCGAGCTCGTGATCTGCGGCGACGGCAGGCGCCTGGAGGCGATGCGCCGCCTGGCGCGGCGGCTGGGGATCGAGCGGCGCGTGCACTTCAGAGGGTGGCTGGGCGCCGACGCGCTCGCCGGCGAGCTGGCGGGCGCGACGGTGGTGGCGATCCCCTCGCGCTGGCCAGAGCCGTTCGGCCTCGTCGGCATCGAGGCGCTCGCCGCCGGGCGCCCCGTGGTCGCCAGTCTCGCGGGGGGCGTGCGCGACTGGCTGGACGACGGCGTCACCGGCCTCGGCGTCCCCCCCGCCGACCCGCACTCACTCGCGCGGGCGCTTCAGCAGCTGCTCACCGACCCCGAACGATGTCGCGCGATGGGCGAGGCCGGCCGCGAGGCCGTCGCCGCGCGCTTCTCGCCGGAGCGCCATGTCGCCGCGCTGATGGACGGCTACGCGGCGGCGCGGGCGAGAACATCGGCGAGCGTGCGACAATGACAGCATGACCAAGGCTGAGCTACACGAGTTCGTAGACCGCCTGCCCGACCGGGCGGTCGATGGCGCCGCGATTCTCCTGGGAGAGATCGGCGATGGCCGCATCGACCCCGAACAGGCGGGGTTCTGGACGCGCGAGTGGCAAGCGAAGGAGCGCGAGACGGACGACGACCTGGCCGCGGGCCACGTCACGCGCTACGAGAGCGACGAGGAATTCCTGGTGGCCTTGGACGAGCGCACGAAGCCGCTCGATGCCAACACGTGAAGTCCTCGCATCGTTCTGGCGCGACTGGGACCGACTCACCCCTCAGCAGCAGCGCGCCTTCCGCCCAAGCAGT
>DATMMB010000407.1:0-10809 GCA_035569895.1 Solirubrobacteraceae bacterium
GGCAGCAAAGACACCAAGCTCGCGCAGTCGGTGGCGTCCGGCAACGCCGTGTTCGCGATCTTCTCGCGCGAGGATCGCCAGGTGCAGGAAACGCTGCGCGAACTGCCCGCGGTGCTGAAACAGGCCAACCACGGCTTCGGCAAGCTCGCCACCGCCGCGCGGGTGACCGGCAGCACACTGCATGCGCTCGAGCCCTTCGCCACCTCGCTCGCGCCGGCGCAGCAGGCCGCGCGCGCCTCCTTCAAGGCGATCACCCCGATCCTCCGCGACGAAGTGCGGCCGCTGTTCCGCCAGATCCTGCCGGTGCTGCAGCAGCTGCAGCCCTCGCTCAAAGACTTCGCGCAGGCTTCGCCGCAGCTCACGGCCGCCTTTACCGTGATCAATGAATTCTTCAACGAGCTCGACTACAACCCCGGCGCCAACCAGGGCGGCTTCCTGTTCTTCACCGACTGGGCCGCACACGACTTCAACAGCGTGCTGGGGCAGGGCGACGCGCACGGCGCGGTCGGGCAGACGCTCCTCTACTTCAACTGCGCGCAGCTGCAGGTCATCCACGACGTGGAACAGGCCGACAAGACGGCGAAACTCGTGCTCGGCCTGCTCAACCCGCCGAGCGCGACCCAGTGCCAGTCGGTGCTGACCGGCAGCTCGAGCGCCGCCAAAGCCGCCAGCCTGCTCACCGGCGTCAGCCCCGACGCGGGGATCGCCGATCGCGTCTTCGGCCAGGGCCCTGATGCGGCGGCGCTCGCGCCGGGGGCAGCGATCGCGGGGAGGGGCCACTGATGCAAAAGCGCGCGCCGACCCTCGCCAATATCCTCGTAATCGTGCTGTTCGCGCTCAGCTGCTTCGGTCTGCTGCTGTTCCTGTGGGACTCCTTCGGCGGGCCGGTGCCGCTGAAGCCGAAGGGCTACCGCTTCACCGTGCAGCTCTCGCGCACGCTGGCGCTGGCCGAACAGTCGGATGTGCGCATCGCCGGCGTCGACGTCGGCCACGTGGTGAGCCTCGCCACCCACCCCAACGAAACCACCGACGTCACGGTCGAAATGGACCACCAGTACGCTCCGATCTACGCCAACTACCGCATGATCCTGCGCCAGAAGACGCTGCTGGGGGAGACCTTCATCGAACTCTTCCCGCCCGGCACGCCCGGCGGCGGCGGGACGGCGGGCCGTCGCGTCGCCGACGGCGGGCGGCTCGCCGCGAGCCAGGTCGACCCCGCGGTGACGCTCGACGACATCCTCTCCGCCCTCACCCCGAAGGTGCGGGGCGGCTTCCAGCAGTGGCAGCAAACGCTCGCCGCCGCCTCCAGCGGGCGCGGCGAACAGATCAACGCCGACATCGCCGAGCTCGAACCGTTCGTCGAAAACGCCAACAAGCTCGTCACGATCCTCGCCTCCCAGGAAGGCGCGGTGCGCGCGGTGGTGCACAACACCGGCGTGCTGTTCGACGCTCTCACCGAACGCGACAACCAGTTCCGCGGGTTCATCGTCAATGGCGAGCGCGCGTTCCACGCGTTCGCCGCGAGCAGCACCCAGTGGGCCAACGCCTTCCGTGAACTGCCCGCGTTCGAGCACGGCGCCACGTCGACGCTGCGCGAATTCGACAGCCTCGCCACGGTCGCGAGCCCGGTGCTGAAGGAGTCCTATGCGTGGGAGCGCGAGCTGACGCCGCTGCTGGAAGGCGTGAAGGAGTTCACGCCCGACTTCAACAAGCTGCTCACCGACTACGGCCCGTTCACGAGCGCCTCCAAGAAGGGGCTGCCGGCGTTCGAAAAGGTGCTGGGCGACCTCACGCCGCTGCTCGGCAACGTCACCCCGGTGCTGCGCAACTTCCAGCCGTTCCTGAAGTTCACCGGCGAGTACGTGCCGGAGCTGCAGGCGCTGTTCGCGAACGCCGCCGCCGCGACCAACGCCCACGACAAAAACGCTGACATCTCCACCGGCCAGATCCAGCACTACCTGCGCGCGCTGAACACCGTCAACCCGGAAGGGCTCGCCGTCTACCCCGCACGGGTCGGCACCAACCGCGCCAACCCCTACTTCCAGCCGGGTGCCTTCAACCTGCTCGGCAAGGGCGGGCTGCAGGTGTTCAGCACCGCCGCCTGCGCCGACTTGGCGCCTTCGGTGAACCCCGAAACGGCGAACGCGACGGTGTCGAAGAGCATCATCGAACAGCTGATCGAAGACCATGTGGTCAACGGCCCGAACAGCACCGCCAACCAGGTCGGCGCCCCCGCCTGCACCCAGCAGCCGCCTTTCAGCTGGGAAGGGGTCACCTCGCAGTATCCGCGGGTGACCAGCGCGAAATAGCGAAATAGGCGGGCGGGCCCCGGCGTGGCCGATCGTAGGGCCCCGGGAATGCCGCCAGGACGCGGCTGGCCGTTGCGCGCGGCCGCCGCGAATGTCGCCCCCGGGGGGGGCGCGGGGCCGGCCCGCTCCATCCGTTCGGCCCGCCCCATCCGCTTCCTCTGCTTGGCCCGGTCAGGCCCCCGCCGGCTCCTTCGCGTACGCGGCGACGATCGCGCGGTGGTGGCCGAGGTAGGGCAGCAGCGCGAAGTAGGCAAGGTCGCCACACAGACGCGGCAGTTCGCCGATGCGGTCCTCGAGCGCGCGACGGTGCAGGATCGAGGCGATCCCGCCGGTCATCGCCTCGGCGATGTAGGAGGGCAGCAGGTCGGGGTGTTCGCAGTGAAAGCGTCCCTCCTCCAGCAGCGGCGGGAAGGCCCGCAGCAGGGCATGGTGGCGCTCGCCGGCGGCGGGCGAGGCACAGAGGCTCTCGACCAGCGCCACACGGGCGCCGTCGGGGTTCTCACCGAGCGCGCCGAGCAGCGCCCCGAGACCGCCGCGGACGCGAGCCGGCCACGGGTCGGGTCGCTCGGTGCGCTCCAGCACGCGCTGCTCGATCCGCGCGATCGTCGCGTCGAGCGCCTGCAGGAAGCAGTCCTCCTTGTTGGCGAAGTGCTCGTCGAACACCGCCGCGGTGACCTTCGCGGTCTGCAGCACCCGCTCGACGGTGGTGCGGTCGTAACCCCGGTAGGAGGCGGTCGCGATCATCGCGTCGAGCAGGCGCGTCCGGGGGTCGCCGGCTCGAGGTGGGGAGCAGGCAGGCACTCCAGCTGCCTGTTGGCGGGCGCCGGGACGGCTGCTGTGCAACATATTTCCTCCCTCCCTGCCCGGGAAGGACGATGGGCTGGCGACGGTCGGGCCTGTTCACGGTGGCTCAGGCCGCGTATCCCAGCGCTGAATCCCGGACACTGAGTTTCCCTCTCCTACTCTACTTGGCAGATTAGCCCCGCAAGGCCATCGCTGTCAAGGGTGAGTTACATTGTCAAGCACTGGCGGAGATCCGCAAGGCTCGAACGGGGCGAGGCGCCGGTGAGGGCACGGGCCTTAGCTGACCCCGGTGGCGATTGGCCCGGCGGCGAGCAGCTCCCCCGCGTCCCCGACCGGTGCCCCACCGGAGCGCTCGGCGACGGCGACACTGAGGAAGTGCAGCCGGTAGCGTCCTACGACGATCTCGTCGCCGTCGGCAAGCACCCGCCACTCGATCCGCTCGCCGTTGACGAACACGCCGTTGAGGCTGCGATCGTCGAGCACCCGCACGCCGTCGGCTTGGCGCACCAGCAGCGCGTGCCGGCGCGAGACTGTGGGGTCGTCGAAGCGCACGTCGGCGGCGAGGCTGCGCCCCACCCGGGTCCACTCGTGGGCCAGCGCCACCACCACCGTGTCCCCGTCCTCTTCGTAGACGAGATACTCGCCCGTTCGCTCGATCCCGGCCCGCACCTGGCCCAGCCACCGCCGCTCGTGTTCGGGCGCTGGGCTCCGCGGGGCGTCGGGCTCGCTCACATGGGGCTCCTCCGCCGTGCGGCCGATGCCCCCCATGCTGAACAGGGAGGAGCGCACAAAACTCGCGCCGCCGCAGCTCGGGCAGTCGCGCAGTGTGTCGGAGGCGGCGAGGGTCAGCACGTAGCCGCAGCGCCGACAGCGAAAGGATCCCGCCCCCGCCATCGTGCCCGAGGTCAGCGACTCCACCATCTTAGCTCCTCTTCTCCTGTTGGGATGCGCCCCGGCGCTTAACTGCGCTGCGCCGGAAGACCCTGCGGGAATCATAACCGCACTTTGCTTCCGCGGGTCTAAAAGGCTTGTAATTTTCCGGAAACTTGCGGGAAAGCCTCATCGCCCGTACGTAGTCAGAGGCAGTCGGGTTATGTCGGCGGGGGTTTTCCTGTGGGCGACTGAGGTTTTCTACCCTGCCGGGATTGCCCGTAAACGGTGTTCGCCCGGGAGGAGATGGCCGCCAGCCGGCGAAGTCCCCTGCGTGTCCCCCGCCACCGTCACCGACATCGAGCGCTTCGAGCGTGTGCTGTTGCGCCGCGGCGTCGGCGCGCTCACGGCCGACCGCAGCCGCTGCGAGGACTGCGGGCGCACCCCGCTTGTCGGCGAGCGCGTGCATCTCTACGAGGAGCGGGGCGGGATCGTGTGTGAGCTGTGCCGGCCGCTGCGTCGCACGCACCCCGTGGCCACCGAGACGGTGCGCCACGGGCCGCGCGGCAACTGCGTGCTGGTCGCAACGGGGATGCGCGCCAAAGGCGCGCGTCTACCGGCTTCGGTCGACACGGGGACTCGCGCCGGAGGCGCGTGTCAACCGGCTTCGGCCGAAACGGGGATGCTGCTCGAAACGGTGGTGCGCGCCAAAGGCGCGCACCACCCAGCTTCGGTCGCCCACGCAGCGTAGCCGTCCGGATCGGGCATATAAACTGCCGGGCGCGATGCATCCGCTGACCGTCTCGATCACGATCGACGCTCCCCGCGAGCGGGTGTTCGAGTACCTGCAGGACATCGCCAACCACGCTGAGTTCACAGACCACTATCTGCGCGACTGGCACCTCACGCGCGAGAGCTCCGTCGGCCTCGGGGCGGGCGCCCGCTTCCGCGTGGCGGCGCGCGGTCCCGGCAGCCGCTTCAGTTGGGGCGACGTGACGTTCGCGGAGGTCGATCCCCCGCACCGCATCGTCGAGGTGGGCCGCGGCGGCAAGACCAACCGCGTGCGCACGCTCGGCGTCTACGAGCTCGCTCCGGCGCCGGGCGGCGCCACGCGCGTGCGGTTCACGCTCGAGAGCCGCCCCGCCACGTTCGCCGACCGCCTGCAGGAGTCCTTTGGGGTGCGCGGGTGGCTGCGCCGCCAGAACATGAAGGCGATGCGGCGCCTGCGCTCGATCATCGAGAGCGGCGAAGGGCGCGGGCAGCGCGTCACGGTCGCCGGCGGATGATGATGTCCCTGTCCCGCCCACCCGCGCCGTCGGCCAACATCGGGCGGGGAGGGTCAGCAGCCCGCCGGGAGGGCCGGCAAGCCGGGCCCTCCTCTTTCTGTAAGACTGCCGCGCGCATGCGCCGGCTCACGGGGAAAACGTTGCCCGCCCTGCTTGCCGCGGCGCTCGCGGCGGCGGCGCTCGGGGCGTGCGGAGAATCGCACACGCGCGTCACCACTGGCACGTACGCCGGGGCGTCGGGCAAGAGCGCGCCCTACCTCGATGTGGGGCCGCTCGTCTACCAGGTGCAGATCTCGCGCGAGCTCAACCCCTATAACACCGAAGACTCCTCCTACCTGCTCGGGCTCACGCCCGCGCAGCTCGAGCTGCGCCCTGGCGAAGAGTGGTTCGGGGTGTTCATGCAGGTCTACAACGAAAGCACCCTCCCGCATCCCGTCGCCACCGACTTCACGGTTGCCGACACCCAGGGCAACGTCTACCGCCCGATCATTCCCGGCCCCGCCAACCTGTTCGCCTACCGCGGCGGGATCGTGCCCGCCAACAACCAGATCCCCGCCCCCAACACGGTCGCCGCCGACGGGCCCACGCAGGGCGAGGTGCTGCTCTACAAGATCAAAGTCGAATCGCTCGACAACCGGCCGTTCACGCTGACGATTGTCGACCCGCACGACGCCACGCAGACGGCCTCGGCGGAACTGGACGTTTAGCCCAGCGCCGCTTCGATCACCTGGCGCGCCACGGGCGCCGCGCTTTCGCCACCCGCGCCGTCGCGCACCATCAGCACCCCCACGGCGACCTTCGGGTGCCGCGCCGGGGCGAACGCGGCAAACCAGGCGTCGGTGTTCTTCGGGTTGTTCTGTTCGGCGGCGCAGCTGTTCGCTTCGGCGCTGTGTTCGGAGGATTCCGGGCCCCGTTCGGAGGAGTGTTCTTCTTCGCCGGCGCCCGGCTTCTGTTCGGAGCCGCTCAGGTCGCAGCCGCCGGGCGAGCCGAGTTCCGCGGTGCCGGTCTTGCCGGCCACTTCCACGCCGGGGATCGCCGCCGCAGTGCCGGTGCCGAAGCGCACCACGTCGAGCATCATGCCGCGGATTGTGCGCGCGGTCGCGGGGCTGATCACGCGCTGGCCGCCGCCGGCCGCGCCGGTTGCGGCGGGCGATGCGCCGGCAGCGGTCCCGGTGCCCGACGTGTCTGTGCCGGCCTGCGCCTCGCCCGCGCCCTGCGCTTCGCCCGCGCCCGGGGCTTCGCCGGCGCCCGGGGCTTCGCCTGCGCCCGGGGCTTCGCCTGCGCCCGGCGCGAGCGTGAGGCTCGGTGTCGGCCGGCGGCCGCCGTCGGCGATCGTCGCCGCGACAGTCGCCATCTGCAGCGGCGTGGCGAGCACCTGGTCTTGGCCGATCGCCGTCGAGCCCACTGCCAGTTCGCCTTGAATCTGGCTGGCGGGCGGGAGCGTGCTCGGCGCCGCGCCTTCGATGCCAGGGGGGTGGTTGAAGCCATACCGTTCGGCCATCG
Source organism: Solirubrobacteraceae bacterium (assembly GCA_035569895.1). Lineage (GTDB taxonomy): Bacteria > Actinomycetota > Thermoleophilia > Solirubrobacterales > Solirubrobacteraceae > Palsa-744. Next base: position 6,773 of record DATMMB010000407.1, read on the forward strand.
CCACCAGTCGCGCCGCGCCAAGCTTCACGCCGAGCGGGGAGAAGACGGAGTTGCACGACACCGCGAACGCCTCGACCAGCGAGCCGCCGCATTCCTCGTTGCCCGCGTTGTGCAGCAGCACCCCGTCGAGCCGCGCGGCGGTGGCGTAGGGAAACGTGCTGGTGGGTTTCGCGATCCCCGCTTCCAGCGCCCCGCTCAACGTGATCATCTTGAACGTCGACCCCGGTGGCTGCGGAGCGTCGAGGGCGATGCCCGCCACCCCCAGCACCTGCCCGCTCACCGGTTCGAGCGCAATCACGCCGCCGTACTGGCCGCCCAGCGCGGCCACCGTCGCGGTCTGCACTGCGGGGGAGATCGTGGTTCGCACGGCGCCGCCGGGATGGGGGGTGGCCTGCGCCAAGACCCTTTCACTCGGCGCCGCCAGCAGCTCACCGCCGGGCGTGCCCCGCAGGCGCGCGTCCTCGGCCAGCTCGAGCCCGCTGACGCCGACGATCGCGTTCGCCGGCACCCCTTCGGTCTCGAGCGCCTGCAGGCGCTCGGCGGGGATCGGCCCCACTTCGCCGACGATCGCGCTCGCCGCGGCGCCCAGCGGGGAGCTGCGCGCGCCCGCCGCGGTGGCGGGGCCTTCCGCTAGCACCGACCCATCGCGCGCCAGCAGCGCCGCGCGCGGCGGCAGTTCGGTGTGGCGGCTCAGATGTTCGTCGAAGCGCAGCCCGGGGAAGGCGAGCGAGCGTGTCCACCGCACCCGCGCTTCACCTTCGCGCAGGCCGGCGACGATCGGCAGCCGGAAGCGCTCGCGCAGCGTCCCGAAGATTCGCGTGTGCACCTCGACGGGCACCACCTCGACCCCGCCCGCGGCGGCGTGCGGGGCGCCGAGCACGTGCTCGCTCTCGGCGGTGGCGAGCATCAGCGCTTCCGCGTACGCCTGCGCGAAGGCCGCGGGCGACACCGTGCGTTGCGCGGCGGGCGCGATCTCGCCGTACATCTTCGTGTAATCCCCGTCCGCCCACGCAGCCGCGAAACGGGCCGCGAGGGCCGGCGCGGGTGAGGGGGCAGCGTGCTCGGCGCCCACCACCGCGCCGGCCACGAACGCCACCGTCGCCAGTGCGATCAGCGGCCGCGTCGGGTGCATATACGCGGAACGGTAGAACATGCACATGACCACGCTCGACTGGCTGATCGTCGCCTTCGTCGCGGTGCTCGCGCTGTTCGGGCTGCGCCAAGGCTTCATCGTCGGCGTGCTGTCGTTCGGCGGGTTCGCCGTCGGCGCCTTCATCGGGACCCGCGTCGGCCCGCTGCTGCTGGGGCAGGGGTCGGCCTCGCCGTACGCGCCCGCGTTCGGCCTCGTCGGCGCGCTGCTCGCCGGCGCGATCCTCGCCACCGGCCTGGAGGGCCTCGGCTGGCGGCTGCGCCGCACGACGATGCTGCTGCCCGGAGTCGGCGTGCTCGACGGCGTGCTCGGCGCGCTGCTGAGCGCCGCCGTCGGCCTCGGGATCGTGTGGATCGTCGCCGCTGTCGCCGCGCAGATCCCCAGTGCCACGCAGCTGCGCGCCGACATCCAGCGCTCGGCGATCCTCGGCGAGCTGAACGCGCTGCTACCCCCATCCGGCCCGATCCTCAACGCGCTCGCGCGCCTGGACCCGCTGCCCTCGCTGCCCGGTCCGCTGCCGGCGCTCACCGCGCCGCCGCCGAAGATCGCCGGCGAGGGCGGGGTGATCGCTGCCTCGCGCAGCGTGGTGCGCGTGCTCGGCACCGCCTGCGGCCTCGCGATCGAGGGATCGGGGTGGGTGGCGCGCCCGGAAGAGGTGGTGACCAACGCGCATGTGGTGGCGGGCGAGAGCGACACTACGGTCGAGGTGGAAGGGCGCCCGCCGCAGCTGCCGGCGCAGGCGATCGCGTTCGACGCCACCAACGATCTCGCCGTGCTGCGTGTGCCCGGCCTCGCGCTGCCATCGCTCGTGCTCGCCGCCAACCCCGCGGCGGGCACGGCGGGAGCGATCCTCGGCTACCCCGAAAACGGGTCGTTCGACGTGCAGGCGGGGCGCATCGGCGCGACCGCCCCGGTGCTCACCCAGAACGCCTACGGCGAAGGGTCGGTGTCGCGGCTGCTCACACCGCTGCGCGGGCTTGTGCGCCCCGGCAACTCCGGCGGGCCGGTGGTCGACACCGCGGGCGAAGTGCTCACCACCGTGTTCGCCGGCACCACTGGGGGCGGGCCCGCCGGCGGGTATGGCGTCGCCAACACAACGGTCGCCGGGGAGCTCGAACACGCGGGCACGCCGGTGGGTGCCACGCCGTGCGATCCGGATTAGAGCAGGGTCGGTCGGGCGGGGTGTTCGCGTTCGTTTTTCGCCCCCAACTACTTCATTTTGTAAAGTCGTTAGGGCTGAAAAGTTAATGCACACAACGCCCCGGTCGCCCGGGCCGCCCACCCTCCGCTACTCTGGGCCCCCGTGTCGAAGACCCTCGTAATCGCCGAGAAGCCCTCGGTGGGGCGCGATCTCGTGCGCGTGCTGCCCGGCACCTTCAAGAAGCAGGAGGGCTACCTCGAGGCCGAGGAGCACGTCGTCACGTGGGCGGTGGGCCACCTCGTGCAGCTCGCCGAGCCCGACGAGTACGACGCCAAGTACAAGCGCTGGCGGATGGAGGACCTGCCGATCGTGCCCGACCGCTTCAAGCTCGTGGTGCGCGACGAGCGCTCGCGCAAGCAGATGTCGGTCGTCACCAAACTGCTGCGCCGCGAGGACGTGCGGGAGGTCGTCAACGCCTGCGACGCCGGTCGCGAGGGTGAGCTGATCTTCGCGTACATCTACGAGAAGGCCGGTGCGAAGCTGCCGGTGCGGCGGCTGTGGCTGAGCTCGATGACGAACTCCGCGATCCAGGCGGCGTTCGACTCGCTGCGCCCCTCCGCCGAGCTGGCGCTGCTCGAGCAGGCCGCCCGCTCGCGCTCGGAGTCGGACTGGATCGTCGGCATGAACGCCACCCGCGCCGCCACCATCCGCCTGCGCAGCTCCTTCGACGGCGCGGTGTCGCTCGGGCGCGTGCAGACGCCCACGCTCGCGATCGTCGCGCGCCGTGAGGAGGAGATCAAAGCATTCGTGCCCGAGCCCTACTGGCTGGTCGACGCGGTGTTCGCCGCTCCGGCGCTCGATGGGGAGAGGGAGGAGGGGGGGCGGGTCGCCGGCGGCGTTCCGCGCCCAGATGGCGAGGTCGGCGCTGGCGCGGGCGAGCCGGGCGCGCGTGCCGGGGACGGCGCGCGCGGCGCCCCCGGTGATCACCGTGCGCCGGAGGGCGGCGCCCCCGCCGAGCGCGGTGCGCTGGACGGCCGCGCCACCGGCGAGCGCATCTACGCCGGCCGCTTCCACGCCGGCGCCAAGCCGCGCCTGGCCACCGAGGCGGAGGCCGCCGCGATCGTCGCCGCGTGCGAGGACCGGCCCGGCACGATCACCAAGCTCGAGGTCAAAGAGCAGCGCGAGCGCGCGCCGATGCTGTACGACCTCACCTCGCTGCAGCGCGAGGCCAACACCCGTTTCGGCTTCTCCGCGCGGCGCACGCTGGGCGCCGCGCAGCGGCTGTACGAGGAGCATAAGGCGCTCACCTACCCGCGCACCAACTCGCGCTACCTCACCAAAGACATGATCCCGGAGATCAAGCCCACCGCCGAGCTCGTGGGCGCCAACCGGGAGTATGCGAGCGCCGCCGCCTACGTCAGCTCGCTGGACGTGCTGCCGCTCGGGCGGGTTGTCAACGACGCGAAGGTCACCGACCACCACGCGATCATCCCCACTCGCTCAGAGCACAAGCTCGACCGCATGGACGACGACGACCGCCGCGTCTACGACCTCGCCGTGCGTCGCTTCCTCGCGGTGTTCCACCCCGAGGCGGTGTTCGAGAACACGCGCGTGGAGACCACCGTCGAGACGTACGTGTTCCGCACGCGCGGCAAGCTCCTGATCGTGCCCGGCTGGCGCGGGGTCTACGGCGAAGGCGTCGCCACCGCCGGGGCGGAGGGCGCCGAGGGCGCGCGGGGCGAGAAC